>NZ_JBEXWT010000009.1:0-154853 GCF_040629945.1 Kitasatospora sp. NPDC005856
CCCGCAGCCCCCGCCCCGGCGCCCGCGCCCGCCCAGCCGGCGGCCCCCCAGTCGAAGCCGCCCGTGGTGGTCGCGCCGCCGGCTCCGCCGGCCCCGCCGTCCTACACCGGGACCGCCGGACCGGGCTGCTCCTCGGCCGGCACCGGCTACGCCGAGAAGGGCCGGTCCGCCGGTTCCAAGGACTGGGTCACCCGGTCCGACGACGCCGGGGGCTGCGGCGGCCAGTTCACCTCGGTGCCGATGTCCGGGGACCGGAACAAGGACGACGAGAACTCGGTGGTGTGGACCTTCACCACCGGCCAGGTCTCCTCCGGCAGTTGCCGGCTGTCCGTCCACGTCCCCGACAACGGGGACACCAAGGCGGTCGGCGGCGCCCCCGCCTACTACACCGTGCAGCGGGACGGCGGCTCCGGCGCCACCCTCGGCTCGTTCTCGGTCAACCAGCCGCAGAACCTCGGCCGGTGGGTGAGCGCCGGCACCTACCCCGTGAGCGGCGGCCGGATCGCGGTCGTGCTCCACACCCGGGGCATCGACTGGGGCAGCACGGCCGGTGCCCACCTGGCCGCCTCGACCGTGAAGGCCGACTGCACCGGATGACCGCCCGGCGGCGGACCGCACCGAGCGGGCGGACGGCGGACGGACCGGCGCCGACCGGCACCGAGTGACACACCAGCAGAACGAGAGGGAACCCGAGCCATGTCGCGCCACGTGTTGACGGTGTGCCAGGACCAGCGGGCGGGCGGCGGCTACCGCACCATCGGCGAGGCCCTGGAGGCGGCCCGCAGCGGGGCGGTGATCTCCGTGCGCCCCGGGCGGTACGAGGAGAACCTGGTGATCACCAAGATGGTCACCATCGCGGCGGAGGACGCCCGTGGCACGGTGAAGATCACCCCGCGGCGCGGCTGCGTGGTCCAGGTGGTGGCCGAAGCCGTCCAGCTCACCGGCCTGGTCCTGCACGGACAGGACGAGGAACTGCCCGCCGTCGACGTCCCGCGCGGCCAGGCCGCCCTGCAGGACTGCGAGGTGGTCGGCAACTCCTGGACGGCCGTGCTGACCCGCCAGCAGGGCGCGCTGGCGATGCGCGGCTGCCGGGTCGTCAACTCCGCGGGCGCGGGCATCGTGGAGACCTCCACCGGCGCCAGCGTGATCGAGGGCTGCGTCATCGAGCACCTCGGCACCTCCGCGCTGGTGATCGGCGAGGGCGCCGACCCCGTCGTGCGCAACTGCGTCATGCGCGACGCCCGGGGCAACGGCGTGTGCGCCAACGGCGAGGCCCGGGGCACCGTCGAGGGCTGCGAGATCTCCACCACCGACAAGCCCGCGATCGCCCTGGAGGAGCACAGCACCACCCGGGTGCTGCGCACCGCCGTCCGCGACGCCCCCGTCGGCGTCTACATCAGCTCCGCCTCCCGGGTGACGCTGGAGGACTGCACCTTCACCGCCACCGCCGGCCACGGCATCGTGCTGGGCGGCGGCACCGACCCGCTGCTGCGCCGCTGCCACACCGTCCGCACCCGCGGCCACGGCATCCACGTCACCGCCCGCTCGCGCGGCACCTTCGAGGAGTGCGAGGTCAGCGGCGCCGAGACGGTCGGGGTGCGCGTCGAGGACTCGGCCGGCCCGGTGATGACCAGGCTGGCCGTGCGCGACTGCGGCGGCACCGGGGTCGAGCTCCTCGGGGAGAGCGCCCCCGAGCTGGACCGGCTGGAGGTCCGCGACGTCGGCGGCGCCGGGGTGCGGATCGCCGAGGGCGCCAACCCGCTGCTGCGCCGGGCCGTCGTCACCGACGCCCGGGGCAACGGGGTGGAGGCCGTCCGGGACGGCCGGGGACGGCTGGAGGGTTCCGAGGTCCTGGCCGCGGGCCGGGCCGGGATCCTGGTCGCGGACGGCGCCAACACCTTCGTCGGCGGCACCACCGTCCGGGACGCCCAGGGCCCGGGCGTCCACGTCGCCGATGGCGGGGTGGCCGTGCTGCGGGACTGCGAGGTGGTCGACTCGGCCTCGGACGGCGTGGCCGTCGACGACGGCGGCGACCTGACCTGCACCAGGGCGCGGGTGCGCGGCAACCGCCGTCACGGGGTCCGGATCGGGGCCGGGGCCCGCGCCGTCCTGACCCAGCTGGAGGCCCTGGGCAACACCGGCGACGGCATCCGCGTCGACTCGGCCGAAGCGGTGCGGGTCACCGGCTGCACCGTCACCGGCAATCGGGGGTCCGGCCTGCGCCAGACCGTCCCCAGCGCCCGGCTCTCGGTGGAGAACCTGCACAGCGCGGAGAACCACGGCCCCGACGCGCACGGCTCGGCGAGCGCCGGCGCCGGAGCCCCGTCCGCGGGCCCGGCCGCCGCGGCCGGGCCGGGCGAGCCCGCCGAGCGTTCCGAGCACTCCGCGCCGGCCGAGCCCGCGGTGCACGGGCCGCTGGAGGTGCTGGAGTCGCTGGTCGGCCTGACCGCCGTCAAGGAGCAGGTCGCCACCCTGGTCAACCTCAACAAGCTGGCCCGGCGCCGCGAACTGGCCGGCATGCCCGCCCTGCCGATGAGCCGCCACCTGGTCTTCGCCGGGCCGCCCGGTACCGGCAAGACCACCGTCGCCCGGCTCTACGGCAGCATCCTGGCCGAACTCGGGGTGCTGCGCAGCGGCCACCTGACCGAGGTGGCCCGGGCCGACCTGGTCGCCTCGATCATCGGCGGCACCGCGATCAAGACCACCGAGGTGTTCACCGAGGCGCTCGGCGGGGTGCTCTTCGTCGACGAGGCCTACACCCTGTCCGCCGGCTCCGGGGGCAACGGCCCGGACTTCGGCCGCGAGGCGATCGACACCCTGGTCAAGCTGATGGAGGACCACCGCGACGACATCGTGGTGATCGTGGCCGGCTACTCCGCCGAGATGACCGACTTCCTGGCCTCCAACCCCGGCCTGGCCTCCCGGTTCAGCCGGACCGTCGAGTTCGCCAACTACGAGGTCGACGAACTGGTCACCATCGTCGAGCGGGCCGCCGTCGGACACGGTTACGAGCTCGCCGACGGCACCCGGGAGGCCCTGACCGCGCTGTTCGACACGATGCCCAAGGGCGCCGACTTCGGCAACGGCCGCGCCGCCCGCAAGGTCTTCGAGGAGATGGTGGACCGCCAGGCCACCCGGCTGGCCCGGCTGCCCGAGATCACCGACGCCGACCTCGCGGTGCTGGTCGCCGGGGACACCGGGCAGGAAGCCGCCGGGCCCCGGGCGGCCGCGGACAGCGCCGCCATCCTGGACGAACTGCGCGCCATGGTCGGCCTGCCCGCCGCCAAGGAGCAGGTCGAGGACCTCGTCAACCTGATCACCCAGGTGCGCCGCCGCGAGGAGGCCGGGCTGCCGACCGCGGCGATCAGCCACCACCTGGTCTTCGCCGGGCCCCCCGGCACCGGCAAGACCACCGTCGCCCGGCTGTACGGGCGGCTGCTGGCCGAACTGGGCGTGCTGCCCGGCGGCCAGCTGGTCGAGACCGCCCGCGCCGACCTGGTCGGCCGGTACGTCGGCCACACCGCGCAGCTCACCAAGGAGGCCTTCGAACGGGCCCGCGGCGGCGTGCTCTTCGTCGACGAGGCGTACACCCTCACCCCCCGGGGCGGGGCCGGCAACGACTTCGGCCAGGAGGCCGTGGACACCCTGATGAAGCTGATGGAGGACCACCGCGACGAGGTCGTGGTGATCGTGGCCGGCTACGAGGAGGAGATGAGCGGCTTCCTCGCCTCCAACCCAGGCCTGGCCTCGCGCTTCTCCCGGCAGGTCGAGTTCGAGCACTACACGGACGAGGAACTGGTCACCATCGTCGGGCTGCACGCGGAGAGGGCCGGTTACGTCCTGGCACCGGAGACGGTGGACGCGCTCACCGGGGCCTTCGCGCGGATGCCCCGCGACCGCACCTTCGGCAACGGCCGCACCGCCCGGCAGACCCTGGAGGGGATGATCACCCGGCAGGCCGGGCGGCTCAGCCGGCTCGACGTCTCCGACCTGGCCGAGCTCAGCCTGCTGCTGCCCCAGGACCTCGCCCCGGTGCGGTCGGGCAGCGCGGTATGAGCGGGCGCCGCTGGGCGGGGGCCGCGCTCGCCGGCGCGCTGCTGGCCTCCGCCACCGGGCCGGCCGAGGCGGCGCCACCGGCGCCGGCCGCCTCGGGCGCGCCCGGCGCCGCGGCCCCCGCGGAGCCGCCGCCGCTGCTCACGCAGACCCGCCAGGACGTGCAGCGCAACGGCTGCCCGAAGCCCTCCGAGCGCCCGGCCGACACGGCGGGCTGGGCGCAGGCCGCGCTGCGCCCCGAGGACGCCTGGCCGCTCAGCCGGGGCGCCGGCGTCACGGTCGCGGTGGTCGGCTCCGGGGTGGACGCGGCGCTGCCCGCCCTGGCCGGGCGGCTGGAGCTCGGGCCACGGCTGTCCGGCACGGGCGACGCGGGCCGCGACTGCGTCGGGTACGGCACCTTCGCCGCCGCCCTGGTGGCGGGCCGCCGCACCGGGGACGGCGGGCCCTCCGGCCTCGCCCCCGAGGCCCGCGTCCTCGCGGTCGCCGTCACCGACGACGCCGGCGCCACCACCCCCGACCTGCTGGGCGGCGGGATCCGCGCCGCCGTCGACCGGGGCGCCCGGGTGATCGCGGTCGAGGTGCCCGTCCCCGGGCCCGGGGACGCCCTCGGCGAGGCGGTGAAGTACGCGGCGGCGCACGGCGCGCTGATCGTCGCCCCGGCGGCCCCGGACGGGCGCAGCAACAGCTCGCCCGTCTTCCCCGCCTCCTACCCGGGGGTGCTGGCAGTGGCCTCCACCGGCCCGAACGGCCCGTCCGGGGGCGGCCTGGACGGACGGGTGGACCTGGCCGCCCCCGGGGAGGGCGTGACGGGCACCGGGCCGGGCGGCGGCCTGTTCACCGCCTCCGGGCCGGGCTGCGCCACCGCCCACGTGGCCGGGGCGGCGGCCCTGGTGCTGGCGCTGCGGCCCGAGCTGACCCCGGAGCAGCTGATCCGGCGCCTGGAGACGACCGCCTACCACCCCGGCACCCGGCTGCCGGACGCCGTGGTCGGGTACGGGGTGGTGGATCCGGTCGCCGCCGTCACGGCCTCCTGGCCCGCCGGGGCCCCGGGGGCCGGGCCCGGCGAGCCGGTGCGGGTCGACCCCGGGCCGGACCGCTCCCGGGCCTGGCGCGCCCTCGTGGTGGCGGGCGGCAGTGTCGGGGTGGTCCTGCTGGTGGGCTTCGGCGGTCTGACCGCGCGGCTCGGCCGCCGCCGGGCCGGGCGCGCCGCGGGTTGACGGCCCGCCGGCCCGTCGGCCCGCCGGTTGACGGCCCGCCTGGGCGCGGCGTGGGTGCGGCCCCGGTGAACATCTCCTCCGGTCGATGTGCCGCCGGGTTGAACACCCGGAAGCACGTTCTCCGTTCAACTACATGACAGGAGAGCGGCCCGCGTCCAGGACCCGGGCGGACGGATGAGGTGGACTCCGATGGCAACCTCGGTGGTGGGCCGGGACGGTGAGAGACTCGGCGCCATGACGGACGGTCGGGACGAGAGTGGTCGGAACGGGAACGACCGGGACGGGAACGACCAGGACGGGAACGGCCGGGACGGGAACGGCCGGGACGGGAACGGGCCGGACGACGAGGCGGCGGCACGTCGGCTGATCGCCACCTGGCTGGCCGACGAGCCCGGGCAGGCGGCCACCGGGGCCGGCGGCGCGGCGCGCCCCGACCGGGCCCTCCCGGCCGGGTGGAGCGTCCCCGCGGCCACCGCCCGGGAGGTCGTCGCCACCGCCCGCCGGATGGCCCTGCACGGCCTGGCCGGGCAGGCCCGGCCGACGCCCGGCGCCGACCACCTGGTGCTGGCCCGCGTCCTGGTGGTCGACGAGCACCCCTCGGCCCCGAGCTGGTCCGAGGCGGAGCGCGCCGAACTGGCCGAGTGGGTCGCGGTCCTGGTGCGGCGGTTCGGGGAGGAAGGCGTCGAGCGGCTCACCGCCGCACTCGCGGCCGGTTCCCGACCCTCCTAGGGCACGGCGCGCCGGCCGCACGCTCCACCGGGTCCGACGCGACCCGGCACGACCCCACGGGATCCGACCGGTGCCAACGCGCGCCAACGGCCACCAACGCGGAAGCCGACGAGGCCGTTGGGCGGACGTTGGTGGCGGCTGGGACGGTCTTTCCGTCAGGGCGAGGCACCGGGGCTCACCACGAAGACACCCCCGCGGTTGCCCGCCGATGTCGTTGTACCGGAGCGAAGGACAGAGCCGTGGCCGAGGAAGCCGCCGCTTCACCCGAAGGCGCCCAGCAGCGCGCCGAACACCACCCCTACCGGGGCCCCGCGACCCTGGACCAGGACACCCTGGCGGAGCTGTACCGCGTGCACGGGCCAGGCCTGTTGCGCGCCATGCTCCGGGTCACCAGCGGTGACCGGGGCAAGGCCGAGGACATCCTCCAGGAGACCTTCCTGCGGGCCTGGCAGAACCCGGCCGCGATCGAACGCGGCATCGAGGAGAGCCGTCCGTGGCTGTTCACGGTGGCCCGCCGGATCGCCATCGACCACTTCCGGACGGCCTCCGCCCGGGCCCGGGAGGTCGGATCCGACTCCGTCGACGACCACGCCGGAACGCACGACCCGTACGAGGACGTGATCGCCGCCCGCGATCTGGCGACGGCCATGGCGGAGCTCCAGCCGCACCACCGCGACGTGCTGGTGGAGCTGCACCTGAACGGCCGTTCGACGGCCGAGGTGGCGTCGGTGCTCGGCGTGCCCGTGGGGACGGTGAAGTCCCGCAACTTCTACGCGGTGCGGGCGCTGCGCCCGATCCTGGCGGCCCGGGGGATCGTCCAGGTCGCGGTCTGAGGCGGGAGTTCCCCCTCGATCGCGGAGATCCGGGCCCCGAGCTCGGCGACACCGCCGGTGTCGCCGAGCTCGCCGTACAGGTCCGCCGCCGCGCGCAGCCGCGCCGCGGCCGGCGCCGGTCGCCCGGTGGAGAGCAGGAAGTCGGCGTAGCGCTGCTCGACGGCCGCCTCCAGGTGGCGCGCCGCGCTGGCCCGGCAGCGGGCCGCCGCCTCCTCCCAGGTCCGCTCCGACTCCTCGATCCGGCCGAGCAGCCGCAGCGCGTGCGCCTCCTCGACGAGGGCGAGGAGGTGGAAGGTGGCGTGCGGGTGCGGGGCCAGCAGTCGGCGGGCCTCGCGGGCGTGGCGCAGCGCCGTCGGCCCGTCGCCGCCGAGGTTCGCCAGGGTCGCCGCGTTGCTCAGCACCGTCGCGCCGGCCCGGTTCAGGCCGAGCTCGTCCAGCCGGCGCACGGTGGCGTCCGAGAGCCGCCTGGCCTCGGCCAGATCGCCGTGGTCGGCGAGCGCCACCGCCAGCACGCCCATCGCGTAGATCTGCGCGGCGCCGTCGTGGTCGCGCGTGCGGTCGTCGGCCCGGCGGGCGAGGACCAGTGCCTCCGCCGGGCGCCGCTTGCCGCTGAGCGCCCGCGCGGTGGAGGCCTCCAGCAGGGCCGTCGCCACCGGATCGCCGGTGCGGGTGGCCGCGGTCAGGCCGTGCCGCAGGCAGTCGAGCCGGTCGGTGAGCCGCCCCGACCCGAAGTAGAGGCAGTTGGCGAGGAAGGCCAGCAGCCAGGACCGTTCGTCCTCGCCGGCCTCGGTGCCGGCGGCCACCAGGGCGCGCACGGCGGGCTCCTCGGCGCCGAACCAGTCCAGCGCGGAGCGCACGTCCGGCAGGTCGGGCAGCACCGGCGGCGGGAACTCCACCGGCCGCTCGAACTCGGTCAGGTGCGGCTGGAGCAGGCAGGCGCCCGCCCGGGCGGCGGCGAGGTAGTAGTCCAGCAGCCGGACCAGCGCCCGGTGCCGGTGCTCCGGCGGGTCGGCGTCCAGCAACTCCCGGCCGTAGAGCCGGATCAGGTCGTGGCGGCCGTAGCGGCCCGGGGCGGTCTCGGTGAGCAGGTGGTGGGCGGTCAGGTTGCCCAGGGCCCGGCGGGCCTCGCCCGGCGGCGCCGCGAGCAGCGCGGCCGCGGTCGGCACGTCGATCTCCGGCCCGGGGACCACCGCCAGCAGGGCGACCAGCCGTACGGCGGACGGCGGCAGGAGGCGCAGCGTCAGGTTGAGCGCCGAACGCACGCTCACGCCGCCGTGGGCGTCCAGGGCGGGCAGCCGGGTGCGTTCGTCCTCGACCTCGGCGACCAGGTGGCCGACGGTCCAGGCCGGCTGCGCGGCGAGCCGGGCCGCGGCGATCCGCAGGGCGAGCGGCAGGTGGTCGCAGAGCTCGGCCAGCCGGCGGGCGGCCACCGGCTCCGCGGTGAGCCGCTCCTCGCCGAGGACCTGGGCGAGCAGGCCGAGCGCGTCCGTCTCGGGCAGCGCCTCCAGCCGCAGCGGCACCGCCCCCTCGGAGACGACCAGGTCCTCCAGGGTGTTGCGGCTGGTCACCACCGTCGCGCTGCGCGGTCCGGCCGGCAGCAGCTCGGCGACGTCGGCGGCGCTGCGCACATTGTCGAGCAGGACCAGCAGCTCGCGTTCGGCGGTGAGTTCCCGGTAGAGCTCGCCGCGCCGGGCGCGGTCCTCGGGGATCTCGGCCTCGGCCAGCCCGAGCGCCCGCAGGAAACGGCCCAGCACCTCGGCCGGGTCGCTGGGGCAGGCCGGATCGAAGCCCCGCAGGTCGTGGTGGAGGTGGCCGTCGCGGAAGCCGCCCGTGGCGCCGTGGGCCCAGCGCACCACGGTCGCGGTCTTGCCGGCGCCGGCGGCGCCGACCACCACGGCCAGTGCGTGGTCGGGGCGTTCGGCGCCGCAGGTGTGGTCGAGCCAGTCCAGCTCGGCGGTCCGGCCGACGAAGCCGGGTGTGCGGCGGGGCAACGGGCCCACGGCGCGCCGGGCGGCGGGGGTGGGGGGCGTGGCGAGTGGGTGGGTCGCGGTGGGGTGGGCCTCGGCGGGGTGGGGGAGGGACGCCGGCCGGTCCAGGAGGTGGGCGGGCTCGGCCCGGCCCGGGGCGCGGCCGTGGTCCGCCGCGGCGCGCTCGTCGGCGAGCACCGCGGCCAGGGCGGCCTGCAGCGCCGGGCCCGGACGCCGGCCGAGTTCGGCGGCGAGCCCGCTGCGCGCCCTGTGGTAGAGCCGCAGCGCCTCGGCCGGGCGCCCGGCCTGGTGCAGGCAGCGCACCAGCAGCGCGGCGGTCGGTTCCTGGAGCCATGCGGTGTGCAGGCGCTGTGCGAGCACCGGGAGGGCGCTGCCGCCCCGACCGGTGTGCAGCAGCCGTTCGGCCCAGTCGTGCACGGCCTGCTCGTGGGCGCGCTCCAGTCGGTCCGCCAGGTCGTCGCGCAGGTCGGTGCCGGGCAGATCGGCGAGCGCGTCGCCCTCCCAGAGACGGAGGGCTTCGCCGAACAGCGCGGCCGCCGTCCCGGCGTCCGGCGCCTCGCCGGCGCGGGCGGTGAGCGAGCGGAAGCGGTGGACGTCGACCGACTCCGGGTCGCCGGTGAGGAGGTAGCCGGAGGTCCGGGTCTCCAGGGTGAGGGCGGTGCCGTTCATGTGCTTGCGCAGTGCGGCGACGTGCCCTTGGACGACGGCCTTGGCCCGAGCGGGCGGGGTCTCGTCCCAGAGCAGTTCGTAGAACCGCTCGACGCGCACGCGGCGGCCGAACTCCAGGGCCAGCAGGGCCAGTACGCCCCGGCGTTTGGCCCCCGGCACCGGGATGGTCCGGCCATCGGCGGCCCTGAGCTCGGTGGGCCCGAGCAGCCGGATGCGCATGTGCTCCCCATGGTTTCGACGCCCGGCGTCCTGCCGGGCGGCTCATTCAACCACTACCTCACGCACGGTGAATCTACGCGCGTCACTTCGGACGGTCGGCGGCCCCGGGGTGGCGGGACGCCGTGTCCCCGATGTGCGAGGAGTGAACTCCGCATGAAGATCAGGTTTCGCCGGTGGGCGATCGGAGTGGTCAAAGTCGAAGTGGCGCAGGATAGTTGGGTTTCCTTACCATTCCGATCGGAGGCTTGGACGAAGATCGAACACCTTCATATCCTCGGCTCGTCTCCGTCCGTCCCGTCCGTCCGTCCCATCCCGTCCGTCCCGTCCCGTCCGTTCTCAGGCGCTCAGGAGAGAGTGTGCGCGTCCGGCTGCTCGGCCGAGTCGAGGTCCGCTGTGAACAAGGGTGTCCGGTCGTCGTGGCCGGTGCCCGTCGCCGGGCCGTGTTCGCCCTGCTCGCAAGCGAGTTGAACCGTCCCGTCGCCGTCGATCGGCTGCTCGCCACGGTGTGGGACGGAGCGCCGCCGCCGACCGCGCGGGCCGCCCTCCAAGGCCATGTCTCCGCCGTCCGGCGCGGACTCGGCGAAGGCCTGCGCCTGCTGACCCGGCCCGAGGGCTACGTCCTGGTCGGCGAGCCGGAACTGGTCGACGCCGCGCACTTCGAACAGCTGACGGCCGCCGCCGAGGAGGCCACCGACGCCGAGCGCGCCATCGGACTGCTGCGCGAGGCCCTCGACCTGTGGGACGGACCGGCCCTGACGGACTGCGGCTCGCGCACCCTCACCGAGACCACCGGCCGACGCCTCGACACCGCGCGGACCCTCGCCGCCGAAGCGCTCGCCGAGCGGTTGCTGACGGCCGGCCGCGGCGCCGAGGCGCTCACCGACCTCCAGGCCGCCGTCACCGCCGACCCGCTGCGGGAGGAGACCGCCGCCCTGCTGATCCGTTGCCTCCACCGGGCCGGCCGGACCGCCGACGCCAGGCTCGCCCACCGGAAGGCCACCGAGAGGATCGCCGCCCACGGCCGGACCCCGGGCCGGCCGCTGCGCGAGGCGGGCGAGGCGCTGGATCCGGTCGACGGAGCGACCGGTACGGCCCCTGCCCGTGGCCCGCAGCTCGGCGGCCTGGAGCGTGGTGGCCTGGAGCGCGGCGGTCTTCGGGGTGGCGGCGCGCTGCCGCGGCTGGGCGTCGGCCTGGTCGGCCGCACGGCCGAACTGCGGCAACTGGACGAGGCCGCGCTGCGCGCCGAAGGCCGTCCGGTGCTGGTCACCGGGGTCGCCGGGGCCGGAAAGAGCAGCCTGGTCCTGCACTGGGCCCACGCCCGCACCGACCGCTTCCCCGACGGCCGGATCCACCTGAACCTGCGGGGCTTCGGCGAGGAGGAACCGCTCACCCCCGCCGAGGCGCTCGCCACCCTGCTCGGCGCGCTGGGCGTTCCGGCCGACGAGCTGCCCCACGACCCCTCCCGGGCCGCCGAACTCCTCCGCACCCTGACGGAGGGGCGCAGGCTGCTGCTCGTCCTCGACGGCGCGCGCTCCGCCGAACAGGTCGAGCCGCTGCTGCCCTGCGCGCCCGAGCCGGTGGTCGTCGTCACCAGCCGCTCCCGCCTGACCGACCTGGTGGTCCGTGAGGCCGCCATCCCCCTGCCCGTCACCGGCCTGCCGGAGGAGGAGGCCGTCGACCTCCTCGCCCGGGTGGCCGGACCGGAGCGCGTCGCGGCCGAGCCGCGCGCCGCCCGGAGACTCGCGGCCCTGTGCGACCGGCTGCCGCTGGCCCTGCGGGTGGCCGGTGCCCGACTGGCCTCCCGGCCCGCCTGGTCGCTCGACGACCTGGCGGAGGAGATGGCCGACCAGCGCACCGGCCTGGCCGCGCTCGCCACCGGCGGGGCACTCGGCATGGCGACGGCGCTCGGCCGCAGCGTCCGGGTGCTGCCCGAGGACGCTCGACGGCTGTTCGCCCTGTCCGGACTGCACCCCGGCGAGACCCTCGACAGCGGGGACGCCGCGGCGCTGACCGGCGTCTCGCCCGCCCGGGCCCGCGAACTGCTCGCCGAGCTGGACGCGGCGCACCTCGTCCTGGAGGCCCTGCCGGGACTCTTCCAGGTCGCCCGCCTCGCCCGCCTCTACGCCGTGGAACTGGCCGCCGAACTGCCCTGCCCGGAGCGGATGGCCGCCACCCGGCGGCTGCTCGACCACGTGGTGCGGGCGGCGGGCGCGGCCCTGGAGTGCGTCACGGCCGCCGTCCCGGGGCAAGGCGTCTCCGCCCGCGCGCTGGAGACCGCCGGGCAGGCACTGGACCTGGCCCGCCGGCTCGTCGGCGAACTGGTCCGGCAGGTGCCCGAGCCGTCCGTGGACTCCGGGCGGGCCCGGCTGGTGGACCGGCTGAGCCGGAGGCTCGAAGGCCTCCGGAACGAGACCTCGGAGCAGGCCGCGGGCGAGAGACCGGGCGAGAGACCGGGCGAGGGTGCGGCGGTGTCGGGCCGTGTCCTGCCGCAGCGCCCGGCGGGAGAACCGGCGCCCGGGCGCGCGACCGCGGGCGGCCCCGGCGTCGCGCCGGAAGCCCTCGCGCCGGACCCCCTGGACCGGCTGCTGGACGAGCTGGTGCGCGGCGCCCCCTTGGAACCCCGGACCGGGAGGCAGGGCGTACCCCGGCAGGGAACCGCCGCCGACGCGCGGTCAGCTCGCCCGGCTCGCCCGGCCGCGACCGGCTGAGCCCGGAGGGCGTGGGGCAGGAGACGTGGCGCCGGGCAGGAGCCGCCGACGGTGAACCCGGGGCGGGCGCCGTTCCGTGTCCCTCGCCGAGGACCCCTGCGTGAGGCGGTGACCCCGAGGGCCGGACACCCGCCACCGTGCGCGGCGGCGCCTCGGACCCGCCCGCCCCCCGCGGTCCCGGGCGGGACCGGGGCCGCGGGCAGCGGGACCGGCCCCGTCCCCTTCCGACCCCAGGAGATCCCTGCCATGTCCAAACACCGGCTCAGCCGTCGTCGGCGGATCGCCGCCGCCGCCACCGCGCTCGCGGCCGGCGGCGTCCTGATCGTCGCGCAGAACGACGCTCCGGCCGCCGCCACCGACCCGGTCGGCCTCAACGCCGTCTACGAGTACCTGGGCTGGGGCGAGTCGGGTGCCGCCCAGGACCCGGTCGAGGTGATGAAGGCCACCGGCATCCGGCAGTTCACCCTGGCCTTCCTGCTCGCCGGCCACGGCGGCTGCGAGCCGGCCTGGGACGGCGAGCGCGCGCTGACCGGCAGCGACGAGGAGGCGAAGATCAAGTCGATCCGCGCCGCCGGCGGCGACGTCGTGGCCTCCTTCGGCGGCTGGGACGGCGCCAAGCTCGGCGAGAAGTGCGCCGACGCGGCCCAACTCGCCGCCGCCTACCAGAAGGTGATCGACGCCTACCAGCTGAAGGCGATCGACATCGACATCGAGAGCACCGAGCTGACCGGCGCCGGATCCCGCCGACGGGTCGTCGACGCGCTCAAGACCGTCAAGGCGAAGAACCCCGGCCTGCGGGTCTACGTCACCTTCAGCACCGAGGAGAGCGGCCCCGACGCCGACGGCACCGACCTCGTCACCACGGCGGCCAAGACCGGCCTGGAGGTGGACGGCTGGGTGGCCATGCCCTTCGACTTCGACCGCCACACCGGCACCATGGTCGACGCCACCAAGGCCGCCCTCACCGGGCTCCAGCAGACCCTCGTCAAGGCCTACGGCTACGACCAGGACACCGCCTGGCGCCACGCCGGCCTGTCCTCCGTCAACGGGCACAGCGACTCCCCGGACGAGGTCGTCTCCCCGGCGGACTTCCAGGCCATGCGGGACTTCGCCGCCGGCCACCACCTCGCCCGCTTCACCTTCTGGGCCGTCAACCGGGACCGCGCCTGCACCGGGGCCTTCACCAAGGACGCGGCCTCGAAGTGCAGTGGGATCCAGCAGAGCCCGTACGAGTTCACCAGGATCGTGGCCGGCTACCACGCCGACTCCAAGCCGTCGGACGGCGCGGCGCACTGCCCCGGCCCGACCGGCACGGCCACCGCCTCGCCGTCGGGCACCGCCACCCCGTCAGTCACCGCCTCGCCGTCGGCCACCCCGTGGCGCAACCGTGAGACGCGCACTCCGATCTCGGGCACGCCCTACTCCCCGCAGGCCAGTGCCTCGCAGAACCGGCGCCAGGCGGAGGTGGACGCCAAGCGGGCGACGGGCACGGCACCGGCGGAGGACTCCGAGGACGTGGACGACTCCGGCGACTCCGGCGACGACAGCCCGGCGCCGAAGGTCACCACCGCCCAGCCCGCCGAGCCGTCGGAGAGTCCGTCGCCCACGAAGTCGGGGACGAAGGCCCCCAAGCCCACGGCCCCGGCGGCGGACTGTTCCCCGACGGCGGCTCCGGTGGTCACCGCGACCACGACCGCGACCACCACGGCCATCGCGGCGCCGACCGGGCAACCCACCGGCGAGCCGACCACGACGCGCCCCACCCGGCAGCCGACCAGCCGGCCGACCCCGACCCGCACCCCGGCGCCGGTGGTCACTCCCACCGCGACGGACACGGCGACCGCGACGCCCTCCGTCACGGCGACCGCATCGCCGACGGTCGGCCCCACCGTGACACCGACCGCCCAGGTGGCGGTGGCCGCCGCCGCGCCCACTGCCACCCCGGCCACGGATGCCGACGGCCAGCCCCTCGCCTCCACCGGAGGCGGCGGCGCCACCAGCGTCATCGTCGCCGGAGCCGGCGCACTGCTGCTGATCGGCGGCGGCTTCGGCATGGTCGGCGGTCGACGCCGTCGCACCGCGGAGGAGTCGCACTGACACCCGGCCCCGTCCTGCCCGCCGCAGGACGGGGCCCTCGGCAGGGCGGGAGCGGTGGCCGCCCCTTCGTGCGAGGCTTGTGGGGGACTTCCGACACGGTCCGTACACGGCGATGGGGTGAAGGCGATGTCTCTGGAGGGCGAGTACGAGCCGAGTCCGGCGGCCTGGGTGCGCGAACAGGTCGAGCTGTACGAGAGTTCGGGTGGCACGCAGGGCACGACGCTCTGGGAGACGGGCCTGCCGGTCGTCATCGTCACGATGCGCGGCGTGAAGAGCGGCAGGATCCGCAAGATTCCGCTGATGCGCGTGGAGCACGAGGGGCGGTACGCGGCGGTGGCCTCGAAGGGCGGCTTCCCGAGCCACCCGTCCTGGTACTTCAACCTCAAGGCCGACCCGCACGTGGAGCTCCAGGACGGCCCCGTACGCCGGGGCATGACGGCCCGTGAGCTCACCGGGGACGAGAAGGCCCGGTGGTGGCAGCGCGCGGTCGCCGCGTATCCGCCGTATGCCGAGTACCAGGAGAAGACCGACCGCGTGATCCCGGTCTTCGTGCTCGAACCGGAGTGCCCGGCCGCCGGGCTCAGCCCGTCCGGCAGGTGACGCGGACGGGGGCGGCGGCGATGTGGGCGTGGGTGGGCTGGCCGGAGCCGGTCCAGTCCTGGCCGCGGTTGTGGAGGCGGACGACCAGGGAGCCGCCCGCCGGGCGGAACGTTCCGGCGTCGACCCAGCCGCCGCGGTGGCCGATCTGGTCGACGTCGAACGACCCCAGGTCGGCGCCCGACGCCCCGACCACCGTGTAGTACGCCGGTGCGCCGCCGACCTGCTGGATCGAGCCGGAGGCGGGGACGTACACCGAGATGCCGCAGCTCGTCGGGCCCGCGCCGGTGTCGAAGGTCCACAGGGCGTAGGTGCTGTTGTCGTCCTTGTTCCGGTCGCCGGACATCGGCACCGCCTCGTAGCGCCCGTCGCAGGACTCGCCGGAGAGGCCGCCGCTGTTGACGGTCACCCAGCCGTCGGCGCCCTGGCGGAACGCTCCCACCTCCTGGAAGCGGCCGCCCGGGCCCGAGCAGCCGAAGCCGGCCACGGCCTGGAAGACGGGCTGCGGGGCCGGTGCGGCGGGCGCCGGCTGCTCGGGGGCGGCGGGCGGTGCGGCGGGTGGTGCGGCCGGGGCCGGAGGCGCCACGACCTGGGGCGCGGCGGTGGTGGGTCGGGCGGGAGCCGGGGGCGGGGCGGCCGTGGTGGAACCGGCCGTGGGGGAGGGGGCCGCCGACTCGGTGGTGGTCGCGGTGGCGCCGGGGGACTCCGTGGGCGTGGCGTCGGCCGTGGTGGGCGGGTCGGTGGGCGCGGCGGTGGGCGAGTCGGTGGGTGCGGGGCGGTGCCGGCCGTGGCTGCCCAGCGGCGACCGGCCGTCGGGCGCCGCGGCGGCGGCCCGATCACCGGGGGCGGCGTCCGGCTTCAGGAACGGGGCGAGCAGCAGCAGGACCGCCCCGCAGCCCATCGCCGCCACCATGGTGACGCGCCGGGCGTCCCAGGGCCTGCGCGGGCCCCGCCAGGGCCGGGCCCGCCCGGCCGGCGGCCGGACGGCGAACCGGCGGGCGGCCGCGGCCCGGGCGGCCGCGCCGAGCCCGGTGGCGCGCTGCCGGGCCTGCCGCAGGGCCGCCCGCAGTCGCGCGGCGGCGCCCGGCTCCGAGGGGGCGACCGGTTCGGCGTGCACCCATGGCAGTTGCAGGACGGTGGTGGGCGGTGTGCTGTTCTGCCGGTCGGTCATCGTGGGTCCTGTCCGTCCGAGGGCAGGGCGGCGGCCGGGGTGTCGGACCCGGGCAGCAGGAGCGCCCGGGCGCCGCTGCGCGAGGTGGCCGGCGGCCGCAGGGCCGGGTCGTACGCAGCGGCGGGCTCCGTCCGTTCCACCGGGTGGGCCCGGACGGGGCCACGCGCGGGCGCGGGGGCCCGTACCGCGAGGGCTCCCGCCGCGGCGAGTCCGAGGCCCGCCGCGCTGCAGAGCAGGGCCGCCCGTCGCCGTTTCGCCATGCTGGTCACGTTCGTCTCTCCCTGGAGCTGTCGCCGGATCGGGCCGGATGCGGGCGGCCGCAGCGGTGTGCGGGCCGGGATTCGCCCCGCTGAACGGAAGCCGTGGGCCGCCGGGTTCAGGCCGGACGCCGGCGGATCGAACCCCGGAGGGGGCGCCGTCCGTGCTACCGGCTGAGGCCGGTCGGCAGCCGGCCCGGAGTACGGACGAGGGAGGACAGCGATGGCCTGGTACCAGGGGCCGAGCCGGATCACGGTGACGGCGGTGGAGGGGCGGTTTCCGCAGCGGGCGATGGTGACCGTCCGGGGCGCCGCTCCGGTGGAGATCCCCGGCGAGGTCGGCGCCGTCCACGTCGTCGAGGCGGAGCGCTGGGAGCTCGACCTGGAGCACCGGGACCCGAGTGGGTGGTGCCCCAACATCCGTGCGGTGCAGGGCCGGTGGCAGGAGATCCGGGGCGTGCTGACGCAGGTCGTGCACAGCCGCAACCGCGACCTGGCCGGCGACCGGCAGGACCGCAACCTGGTGCTGCGGATCGAGCGGGTCACGCCGGACGGTGAGGACGCGTCGACCGCGCCCGCCACCCCGGCCGCGCGCCGGACCACCGCGGCGCACCTCGCTCCGGCGGTCCCGGCCGGCGCGGTGCCGCGTACCTCCGCCGGACCGGTCGGCGGCACCACGGGCACCACGGGCACCACGGGCACCTCGGGCGGCGCGGCGCCGGGTGTGCGGACGACGACCTCGGGTGCCGGGGCGGACTTCCTGCGGCCCGCCGCCGCCCCGGGCAGGACGGCCGGCACGACCGCCCCGGCCAGGCCGACCACCACGGCCGGCTCCTGGAACGGCTGACCGATCCGGCCGGGGCCGGTCCAGCCCGGTTCGGCCGGGCCCGGCCCGGCCCCCGGTCACGACCGCAGGCGCGCCAGCCTGGACTGCACCAGCTCCACCTGACGGGTCAACCGCCCTTGCTCCGAGGCGAGTTCCAGCGCCCGCTCCCAGTACCGGCGCGCCTCGGACGTCAGCCCCCGGTCGTCCATCACCTGCCCCATGAAGTCGGCGAAGTCGAACTCCGCGTGGGCGTGGTTGCCCTGCGCCCGGCCGAGCTCCAGCGCCCGGTGGATCTGCGCCACGGCCTCGTCGGTGCGCCCCAGGGCGCGCAGCACCTGGGCGTGGGTCTTGGTGGAGATCACCAGGTAGGGGTCCGACTCGCGCCCGGCCAGCAGGGCCAGCGACTCCTCGACCGGCGCCAGTCCCTCCGCGGCCCGGCCCGCCCGGAAGAGGGTGTGGGCCAGGTTGTTGAGCGCCTGGGAGAGCAGCCGGGGATCGCCCAGCTCCCGCGCGTGGGCCACCGTCTCGGCGAAGCCCGGCAGGAGGGCATCGGGTTCGTCGTGGTCGTCCGAGAAGCTCGTCCGCATGCTGAGGTAGCGGTGCCGGAGGACCGGCAGGCTCTGCGGGTCGGCCACGGCGACGGCGCGCTCGGACTGCGCCAGGGCCTCCGGGCGTCGGCCCAGCCAGCCCAGCGAGAGGCTGTGGTTGGAGTACAGGTGCGGCCAGCCGGCGGCGGTGCCGGCGGTCTCGGCGGCGGTCAGCGCCTGGCGGGCCGCCTCCTCCCAGCCGCGGAACAGGCCGGCGTCGAGGTAGAGGTAGCCGGCGTTCTCGACCATCCGGCAGGCGTGGTCGGGCGTTCCCCAGCGGCAGGCCAGGGCGATCAGGGCGCGGACGGTCGGTTCCTCGGCCCGGAACCAGGCCAGGGCGTCGGCCGAGGTCGCGAACTCGGGGGTGCCGCCGGTCGGCGGGTGGACCGGGCGGTGGTGGCGCGCCTCCGGCCGGGCGAGGACGAGCCCGGCGGCGGTCGCGGCCAGGTAGTGGTCGAAGAGCCGGGCCAGGGCGGCCTCCCGGGTGGCGATGGGCAGTTCCTCGGCCGCGTGCCGGGCGTGCAGCCGGACCAGGTCGTGGCGTTCGAAGCGTCCCGGCGCGCTCTCCTCGACCAGGTGGGCCTGGTGCAGCAGCTCCAGCACGGCTGCGGCCGTGCGCCGGTCGGTGCCGGCCAGGGTGGCCGCCGCGGCGGTGTCGACCTGCTGCCCCGGGTGGACGCCGAGCAGCCGGAACAGCGCGACGGCCGGCTCGGGCAGGGTGCGGACCGTCAGTTCCAGGGCGGCCGCGATGCTCAGCGTGCCCTCGGTGGCCAGGGCGGCCAGCCGGGAGCGTTCGTCGGACAGTTCGCCGGCCAGCGTGGCGACCCGCCAGTGCGGCCGGGTCGCCAGGCGGGAGCCGGCGATCCGCAGCGCCAGCGGCAGCCCCTCGCACAGGCCGACCACCCGCTGCGCCGCCTCCTGTTCGGCTTCCAGCCTCGGCCGGCCCGCGATCCCGGCCAGGACCCCGAAGGCCTCCTCGGCCCGGAGCGACTCCAGGGACAGGACCCGTGCGTCCGCGACGGCGAGCAGCCCGGTGAGCCGGTGACGGCTGGTCACCACCACGACGCAGCCCGGCTCGGCCGGCAGCAGCGGGAGCACCTGGTCGGCGTCCCGCGCGTTCTCCAGCACGAGCAGCACCCGGCGGCCGGTGAGCAGGGCCCGGAGGGCGGCGGTCAGCTCCTCCCGGTCGGTGGGCAGGGCGCCGTCCTCGGCGCCGAGGCCCCGCAGCAGCTCGGCGAGGGCCTCCTCGGGGCTCAGCGGCGCGGTCTCGTCGAAGCCGCGGAGGTTGACGCCGATCCGCCCGTCCGGGAAGGCGGCGGCGTTGCGGTGCGCCCAGCGCAGCACCAGTGCCGTCTTGCCGACCCCGGCGGGGCCGGTCACCAGCAGCAGCCGCGGCTCGTCGTCGGCGGCCGTGCGAGCGGGACCGCTCTGCGCCGTGGCCGCTCCACCGTCGGCGCCGCTCTGGCGGCCCAGCCAGGCCAGCTCGGCGTCCCGTCCGACGAAGCGGCCCGGCTCGCGCGGCAGCCGCGCCGGTGCGGCGGCGGGCCGCGTCGCCCGCGGGACGGAGCGGATCCGGGCGAGGGCCTCCCGGAGGCCGGTGCCGGGGTCGATCCCGGTCTCCTCGGCCAGCCGTCGCGCGGTCGCCTCGTAGAGGGCGAGGGCCTCGGCGGTCCGGCCGTCCTGGTGGAGGCAGAGCATGGCGAGACGGACCAGCGACTCGCGCAGCGGGTGCCCGGCCAGCGCCTCGGTGAGGTCGGCGGTCACGGCGGCGCCCGGCCCGGGGGTACCGCCCTGTCCGGTGCGCAGCAGCCGTTCGGCGAGCTGTTCCAGGGCCTCGATCCGGAGGGTCTCCAGCCGGTCGGCCGCGCCCTCGCGCAGTGCGGTGGAGCCGCAGTCGGCCAGTGCGGGGCCCCGGCGCAGCGCGACCGCCTCGCGCAGCAGCGGTACGGCCGTCCCGTCGGCGGCTTCGGCGCGGGCGCGGTCGAGCAGGCGGTCGAGCCGGTGGGCGTCGATCAGGTCGGGGTCGGCGCGCAGCACGTAGCCCGGGGCGCGGGTCTCCAGGTGCAGGCCGTCGCCGAGCAGGGCGCGCAGTCTGGCGATGTGGCCCTGGAGCGCGGCGCGTGCGGTGGGGGGCGGGGCGTGGTCCCAGGCGAGGTCGAGCAGCCGCTCGACCGGGACGACCCGGTTGGCCTCCAGGGCGAGCGCGGCCAGTACGGCGCGGCGCCGGGCGCCTCCGATGTGGACGGCCGAGCCTTCGGCGCTCCTCAGCTCCAGCGGTCCCAGCAGCAGTATCCGCACGCCGCTCCTGTGCTCTCGTCCGTCCTCGCCCCCCGGGCCAGCACCTTATCGGGCGGGCGCCGGGGACCGGTCAAGCGGGTGGCGGGCGGGCACCGGTCAAGCGGGCGGCGGGCGCCGGGCGCCGGGGAGAGGGCCGCCGAAGCGTCGCGTCAGCGAGTCCTCCCGGGGGCCCGCGCTCCCTTGACGGACTAAGTTATGGTCCTTAACTTGATCCCGCGTTCCCGCTCCCCATGGTTCGTCCCCCACCTCATGGAGCCACCCGTGTCCTCAGGCTTGACCCGCAGAATCGGCCTCTTCCAGGCCACCGCGATCAACATGAGTCAGATGTGCGGCATCGGACCGTTCGTGACGATCCCGCTGATGGTCGCGGCCTTCGGCGGTCCGCAGGCCGTCGTCGGCTGGATCGCGGGTGCGCTGCTCGCCCTGGTCGACGGCCTGGTCTGGGCCGAACTCGGCGCCTCGCTGCCCGGCGCCGGAGGCACCTACGTCTACCTGCGCGAAGCGTTCCAGTACCGCACCGGGCGGCTGATGCCGTTCCTGTTCGTCTGGACGGCGATGCTCTTCATACCGCTGATCATGTCCACCGGAGTCCAGGGGATGGTGCAGTACCTCGCCTACCTGTGGCCGGACATGACGACGCTTCAGGGGGACGTCGTCGGGGTCGCGGTGCTCGCCCTGGTCGTGGTGCTGCTGTGGCGCCGGGTCGAGGACATCAGCAGGATCACGGTCGCCATGTGGGCCGTGATGATCGTCTCGGTCGGCGCGGTGATCCTCGCCTCCTTCACCGACTTCCACCCCTCGCTGGCCTTCACCTGGCCCGCCCACGCCGTCGAGCTCACCCACGGCCGGTTCTGGATCGGCTTCGCCGCCGGACTGACCATCGGCATCTACGACTACCTCGGCTACAACACCGCCTCCTACCTGGGTGCCGAGATCAAGAACCCCGGCCGGGTCATGCCGCGCGCCATCGTCCTCTCGATCGTCGCCATCATGGCCGTCTACCTGCTGATGCAGATCGGCGTCCTCGGCGTGATCGACTGGCACGCCATGCTGGACCCGGACGACGTGGCCTCCAGGTCGGTCGCCTCCGCGGTCCTGGAGCGGACCTGGGGCAAGGGCGCCGCAGACACCGTGACGGTGCTGATCCTGGTCACCGCCTTCGCCTCCGTCCTCACGGGCCTGCTCGGCGGTTCCCGGGTGCCCTACGAAGCGGCCCGCGACGGGATGTTCTTCCGCTCCTTCGCCAGGCTGCACCCCCGGCACGGCTTCCCGGTCCTCGGCCTGGTCGCCATGGGCACCGTCACCGCCGCCGGCTTCCTGTTCGCGCGGCACATCGGCAGTTCCTCCGCGCACCCGCCGCTGAGCATCCTGATCGCGCTGCTGACCAGCGTCATGGTGCTCGTCCAGGCGCTGGCCCAGATCGCCGCCGTCACGGTGCTCCGCAGGCGGCAGCCGGACCTCGCCCGCCCGTACCGGATGGTGCTCCACCCGCTGCCGGGCATCGTCGCCGCCGTCGGCTGGCTGGTCATCTACGGCTACGCGGACAAGGCCAACGACGGTGTCCACCCCATCGAGTGGTCGCTGGCCTGGGTCGCCCTCGGCGGCCTCGCCTACCTGGCCTGGTCCAAGGTCGAGGGCGTCTGGCCGTTCGGCCCCCGGGAGATCCGCGAGGAGTACCTGGAGGCCCAGCGCGCCGGGGCGCCGACAGCCTGAGGACGCCCGTCCACGGTGACGCCCCCGGCCCGGCCGACTGTGCCCCCACCGCCGGGGCGCGTACCCTGCGGACCGGCACCCGGCCCGCCCGCACTCCCCACCCCGCCCGCTAGGAAGCCCAGTTGACCATCACCTCCGACGACACCCCGACCCGCCTGGACCTCGCCGCCCTGCACTCCTCGCTGGCCGACCCGGCCCTGGAGTCGATGAACTTCCTCAACGAGATCGCCGGCCGCTACCCCGAGGCCGTCTCGCTGGCCGCCGGCCGGCCCAGCGAGGAGTTCTTCGCGATCGAGGACGTCCACCGCTACCTGCGCCGCTTCGAGCGCCACCTCACGGAGGACCAGGGGCTCACCCCCGAACAGGCCGCCCGCACCTTCCTCCAGTACGGCCGCACCAAGGGCGTCATCCACGACCTGGTCGCCCGCAACCTCGCCGTGGACGAGGGCGTCACCGTCGACCCGGCCTCCGTCGTGGTCACGGTCGGCTGCCAGGAGGCCATGTTCCTGGTGCTGCGCGCGCTGCGCACCGACGAGCGCGACGCCGTCCTCGCCGTCGCGCCCACCTACGTCGGCCTCACCGGCGCCGCCCGCCTGGTCGACATGCCCGTGCGCACCGTCCGCAGCGGGCCCCGCGGCGTCGACCTCGACGACCTCGACGCCGTCCTGCGCCGGGCCCGCGCCGACGGGCTGCGCCCGCGCGCCTGCTACCTGCTGCCCGACCACTCCAACCCCTCCGGCCTCAGCCTCGACCTGGCCACCCGCCACGCCCTGCTGGACCTCGCCGAGCGCGAGGACCTGCTGCTCCTGGAGGACAACCCGTACGGCCTGTTCACCGCCGGCGACGAACGGCTGCCCACCCTCAAGGCGCTGGACACCCGGCGCCGGGTGGTCTACCTCGGCTCCTACGCCAAGACCGGCCTGCCCGGCGCCCGGATCGGCTTCGTGGTGGCCGACCAGGAGGTGGTCACCCCGAGCGGGGCCACCGGCCTGTTCGCCGACGAACTCGCCAAGCTCAAGAGCATGGTGACGGTCAACACCTCGCCGATCGCCCAGGCCGTCATCGCCGGCAAGCTGCTGGAGCACGAGGGCAGCCTCGTCCGCGCCAACGAGCGCGAGACCGCCCGCTACCGCGAGAACCTCCAGTGCCTGCTGGCCGCCCTCTCCGCCCACTTCCCACCCGGGAGCCCGGTCACCTGGAACACCCCCACGGGCGGCTTCTTCCTCGTCGTCACCGTCCCCTTCGAGGCGGACGACGCCCTCCTCGAAGCCTCCGCGCAGGACTACGGCGTGCTGTGGACCCCGATGCGTCACTTCCACGACGCACCGGAGGCGGCCAGCCAACTCAGGCTCTCCGTCAGTGTGCTGACGCCGGATCAGGTGGAGGAGGGTGCGCGTCGCCTGGCCCGGCTGCTCACCGACCGCCTCGGCTGACCCCACCCGGCGCACCGTTCCCGAGCCCGCGGGCGGTCCGGACCGCCCGCGGGCCGTCCGTACCCTCGAACGGATCAGTGGAGCGGGGCCTCACTCGCCTTCGGTGAACGCCTCGCGCAGCCGGGCCTCCTCGTCCGCCGAGAGGTCCGTCTCCAGGAGTTCGGCGTGCAGGCCCTCGAAGGCGGCCCTGACCGGGTCGAGCACGGCGTCGGAGCTGAGCACGAACAGGGCGGAGGTGCCGGGGGTGACCTTCTCCCGCAGCCGCTTGACGAAGTCCTCGTCGATGCCGACGTGCGCGAGGTGGCCCCCGAGCGCGCCACCGGCCGCTCCCAAGGCCGCGCCGAGCACGGGAACGAAGAAGATCATCCCGAGCAGGAAGCCCCAGAAGGCGCCACCCACGGCACCCATCCCGGTCATGTCGCTGAGATGGCGGGTCTTCGGCTTCCTGGCTCCTTCCGGCCAGCTGACCACGGCTCCGTCCTGGACCTTGATCAGCTCCTGCCGCCCCAGCCGCCTCAGCGTGGCGAGCGCCTCCTCGGCTCCGTTCGCGGTGGGAAAGCGCCATACCGTCAGGGTCGCCATCACGGCCTCCGATCGCGGGGGTACTGCCCGGCAGCCCCATCGTCGGTACGGTCCGCGGGCGGTGCCACACACGGACGCCGGACGGGCGATCCGGCCGCGAGCGCCCCGGACCGGGCGGCCCGGGCGGGCCCGGTCCGGAAGGACACCGACGGGACACCGACGGGACATCGACCGGACACCGTCCGATTGACACGGCCGTCCGGCGGCCACAGCGTGGCAGTTAGCACTCTTCCGTGCTGGTCGGCCCCGGTTTCCGCCGCGTCGAGGACGCGGGTGCGGACGCGGGCGCGGACGGGGCGGTGCGGCAGGCCCCGTGGCGCCCGCCGGACCCGAGAGGAACTGGTACAGGCATGTCGGACGGACGAACGGCCAGGCGCATCGCGAAGTTCATCAAGCCGCTGCGGGTGAAGCCGGGGACGCGGGTGAACCTCGCCGAGGACTTCGACCCCCGCTACAAGGCGGGCATGAAGAAGCGCGAGGGCGTCGAGCTGCTGCGCTCCGGCGTGGCGCTGCTCTCGGAGTACCAGGCCCGGTTGGCGGCCCAGGACACCTACGGAGTGCTGCTCTGCCTCCAGGCGCTCGACGCGGGCGGCAAGGACGGGACGATCCGCCACGTCATGAGCGGGGTCAACCCGCAGGGCGTCCACGTGAGCAGCTTCAAGGTGCCCTCCGCGGAGGAGCTCGACCACGACTTCCTGTGGCGGTACGCGCAGCGGCTCCCGGCGCGCGGGGACATCGGGATCTTCAACCGGTCGCACTACGAGGAGGTCCTCGTGGTGCGGGTCCACCCGGAGAACCTCGACCGGCAGAAGCTGCCGGCGGAGTCGAAGGGCCGCGGGGTCTGGCAGCGCCGGTACCGGGAGATCAACGACTGGGAGCGCTACCTCACCGACAACGGGTTCAAGGTGGTGAAGATCTTCCTGAACCTCTCCAAGGAGGAGCAGCGCCGCCGTTTCCTGGCGCGGATCGACCTGCCCGAGAAGAACTGGAAGTTCTCCGAGGCGGACATCCGCGAGCGCGAGCGCTGGGACGACTACCAGGAGGCGTTCTCCGACATGCTGTCGGCCACCAGCACGCCGTGGGCGCCCTGGTACGTCGTGCCGGCCGACCGCAAGTGGTTCGCGCGCATCTGCGCGGCGGCGGTGCTGGCGCACACCCTGATCGGGATCGATCCGCGGTTCCCCACGGTCGACGAGCAGGCCCGGAAGGAACTCCGCGCCGCCAAGCGCCGGCTGGAGGCGGAGGACTCCTGAGGCGGCCGCGCGGGACCCGTACGCGCGGGACCCGTGCCCGCGTGACCCGTACGCGGGGGCGTGTCGGACCGGCCGGTGCCCGGGGCGTTTCCGGGATCTTGCGGGGGGACCCTCTCGGATCTTGAGGAGTGAAGCATGGCGGAGCAGGCTGGGCCGTCCGGCCCGCAGGAGTCACCGGACCCCTGGTACGCGCGACCTCCCCGCGAGGTCGCGTCCGCGCTCGGGGTGGACCCGGCGACCGGGCTCACCGCCGCCCGGGCGGCCGAACTGCTCGCCGCGAACGGGCCGAACGCGTTGCCCGAGGAGAAGCCGAGGCCGGACTGGCTGCGCTTCCTCGACCAGTACCGCAGCTACATGCAGATCATCCTGCTGGCCGCGGCGGTGGTCTCGCTGGCGATCAAGGAGTGGACCACCGGGGTCCTGCTGATCGTCCTGACACTGTTCAACGCGGTGGTCGGCCTGCGGCAGGAGGGCAAGGCCGAGAGCGCGATGAACGCGCTGAGGTCGATGATGAAGGCCACCGCGCGGGTGCGGCGGGACGGCACGGAGGCGGAGATCCCGGCCGAACAGCTGGTCGTGGGTGACGTGGTGCTCGTCTCGGCGGGCGACGAGGTCCCCGCGGACGGACGGATCGTCGAGGCCAGCGCGCTGCAGATCGACGAGTCGGCGCTGACCGGCGAGAGCGTCCCCGCCGCCAAGGACGCCGGCACCCTGCCGGCCGAGCGGCTGGGCCCGGGCGACCAGACCAACATGGCGTTCATGAACACCCCGGTCACCCACGGCAGCGGACTGCTCGTCATCACGGCGACCGGCTCCGGCACCGAACTGGGCAAGATCTCCGGGATGCTGTCGGCGACCGAGAAGGAGCAGTCGCCGCTCACCAGGGAGCTCAACACGCTGACGCTGTGGATCGCGGCGGCGGCCGGCCTGACCATGGTCGTGATGTTCGCGCTCGGCCGCAGCCGCGACCAGGCGTGGGACGCCCTCTTCGTCAGCGCGGTGTCGCTGGCCATCGCGGCCATCCCGGAGGCGCTGCCGACGGTCAGCCAGGTCATCCTCTCCGTCGGCAGCCTCAACCTGGCCAAGCGGCACGCGATCGTGAAGGAACTGCCGTCCGTCGAGACCCTCGGCTTCACGTCGGCCATCAACTCCGACAAGACCGGCACCCTGACGATGAACCAGATGACGGTCGTGGAGGTGCTCAGCCCCACCGACCGCTACACCGTCTCCGGCACCGGCTACCGCCTCGAGGGGCGGATCCACCACGCCGCGGGATCCGCGCCGAGCATCGAGGAGGCCGTCCTGCCGTACCTGGTCGCCAACGACGCGAAACTGGTCGAGGGCGAGGTCGTCGGCGACCCGACCGAGGGCGCCCTGCTCGTCCTGTGCCACAAGGCCGGACTGGACATCGAGGGCACCCGGGAGCGCCTGCCCCGGCTCGCCACGCTGCCGTTCGACCCGAGTTACAAGCTGATGGCCAGCTTCAACGAGGCGAAGGACGCGGACGGCCGGGCGGTGGTGCGCTGCTTCGTGAAGGGCGCGGCCCCCGCCGTCACGGCCCGCGCCTCCTCGGCCGTCTCGAACGGCGTGGTCGTCCCCTGGGACGCGGACCTCGGCGGACGCGCCCGGGCGCAGACCGAACGGATGGGCGGCGAAGGGCTGCGGGTGATGGCCGGGGCCGTCCGTGACCTGGACCCGGCGGAGTTCGACCCGGACGGCGACCTGCTGGCCTACGTCGAGGACCTGCGGATGACCAGCCTGGTGGCCATGGTCGACCCGCCGCGCGAGGAGTCGCGGGCCGCGGTCGCCAGCGCGCAGGCCGCCCACATCCGGGTCCGCATGGTGACGGGCGACGACGTCACCACCGGGGCGGCCATCGCCCGGCAGCTCGGCATCGACGGGGAGGCCGTCCTCGGCGCCGACTTCGCCGCCCTGCCGGAACACGAGCGGCTGGCCCGGATCGACGGCATCGGAGTCGTCGGCCGGGTCGCGCCCGAGCACAAGGTGCTGCTCGCCGCCACGCTCAAGCAGAAGGGCGACGTGGTCGCCATGACCGGCGACGGCGTCAACGACGCGCCGGCGATCAAGGCCGCCGACATCGGCATCGCCATGGGCAGCGGCACCGACGCGGCGAAGAATGCCAGCCGCATGGTCCTCGCCGACGACAACTTCGCCACCATCGTCTACGCCGTGGCGGAGGGCCGGAAGCTCTACGACAACCTCACCAAGTACATCCGGTTCGTCCTGGTGCTGCTGGTGACGTTCGTGCTGACCTTCCTCGGGGCCGCGCTGCTGAACATCGCCGCGGGCGAGCCGTTCACCCCGGCGCAGGTCCTGTGGGTCCACTTCGTGGTCAACGCCCCGTTCGGCTTCGCCCTGGGCTTCGACCAGGAGAGCCCCGGTCTGATGCGGCGCACCCCGCGCCCGCGCGGCGAGACGGTGCTGACCAGGCCCGTGATGATCACCGTCGGGCTCGCCGGGCTGGCCGTCACGGTCGCCCTGCTCGGTCTGACCAAACTGGGCGAGGCGCACTACCACAGCGCGCACATCGGCAACTCGATCGCCTTCACCGCCTTCGCGCTCTGCCTGATCGTGGCGGCCTACGAGTGCCGCAGCGAGCGCGGCTCGGCGCTGACCGTCAGCACCTTCGACAGCCGGCAGATGAACCTGGCGGCCCTCGGCGAGTTCGCCCTGGCGGTGCTGGTCACCCAGATGGACGCGTTCCACCGCCTCCTCGGCACCACCGACATCGACGCCCGACAGTTCGGCTGGGCCCTGCTGGCCGCCGTCGCGCTGCTGCTGCTCTGGGAGCTGGGCAAGTTCGTGGCCCGCAGATCGCCGGCCGCCCGCGGCGCGGCGGCGGCCGAACCCCGTCCGTGACGGCGGTCCGGAGTCCTTGAGGAGATCCATGGCTGCCGGTGTTCCCCCCGACGGTGCTCCCGCCGACGGTGCTCCCGCCGACCGGGGATGGCGCCGCGTCGTACCGACCCTGCCGGGACTCGCGGTGCTCCGCGCCTACCGGCGGGACTGGCTGCGGGGCGACCTGGTGGCCGGTGCCACGGTGGTGGCCTACCTGGTGCCCCAGGTCATGGCGTACGGGAGCGTGGCGGGCCTGCCGCCGGTCACCGGGCTGTGGGCCATCCTGCCCGCGATCGTGCTGTACGCCCTCGTCGGCTCGTCCCGGCTGCTGTCGGTCGGGCCGGAGTCCACCACCGCGCTGATGACCGCCACCGTGATCGGGCCGCTGGCCGGCGGCGACACCGCCCGGTACGCCGTCCTGGCCGCGAGCCTGGCCGTGGTGGTCGGCCTGCTGTGCGTACTGGCCTGGCTGGCCAGGCTCGGCTTCGTCGCCGACCTGCTCTCCCGACCGGTGCTGATCGGCTACCTCGCCGGCGTGGCACTGATCATGATCGTGGACCAGCTGTCCAAGCTCACCGGGATCGACGTGCGGGGGGAGGGGTTCTTCCCGCAACTGACGTCCTTCGCGTCGAACCTCACCGAGGCCCACCTGCCGACGGTCGCCTTCAGCGCCGCCACCCTGCTCTTCCTCCTCCTGGTGGCCCGCCTCCTCCCGCGCCTGCCGGGCCCGCTGCTGGCCGTCGTGCTCGGCACGGCGGTCTCGGCCGCGTTCTCGCTCGCCGACCACGGCCTCGCGGTGATCGGCGAGATCCCGGCCGGGCTCCCCCGCCCCGCGCTCCCGGACCTGACCGAGCTGAACCGGCTGCTGATGCCGGGGCTGGGGATCCTCCTGGTCGGCTACACCGACTTCATCCTCACCGCGCGCGCCTTCGAAAAGGGCGGGGAGGAGGGCCGGTTGAACGCCAACCAGGAACTGCTGGGCCTGGGTGCGGTCAACCTCGGCGCGGGCTTCTTCCAGGGCTTCCCGGTGAGCAGCAGCGCCAGCCGCACCGCGCTGGCCGAGTCGGCCGGCGGGCGCAGCCAGCTGTACGCGCTCACGGCCGGCCTCGGCGTGGTCGCCGTGCTGCTGTTCCTCAGCCCGCTGCTGCACGACACACCGGACGCCGTGCTCGGGGCCCTGGTGGTGTTCGCCGCGCTGCGGATGATCGACCTCGCCGGCTTCCGCAGGCTGGCCTCCTTCCGCCGTCGCGAACTGCTGCTGGCGCTCGGATGCATGGTCGGCGTGCTGAGCCTGGACATCCTCTACGGCGTCCTGGTCGCGGTGGGCCTGTCGGTGATCGAGCTGCTCAGCCGGGTCGCGCGGCCGCACGACGCCGTGCTCGGCCTGGTGCCGGGCGTGGCCGGCATGCACGACGTCGACGACTACCCCGAGGCGCGCACCGTCCCCGGCCTGCTCGTCTACCGCTACGACTCCCCGCTGTTCTTCGCCAACGCCGAGAACCTCCGGCGCCGGGCGCTCGCCGCCCTGGCCGAACAGCCGGAGCCGGTGCGCTGGTTCGTCCTCAACACCGAGGCGAACGTCGAGGTGGACATCACCGCCCTGGACTCGCTGGACGCCCTGCGGCTCGAACTCGAGGCCCGCGGCATCGTCTTCGCCCTGGCCCGCGTCAAGCAGGACCTGCGCGCCGAACTCGACGCCTACGGCCTGAGCACCTCCGTCGGCGCCGACCGGATCTTCCCCACCCTCCCCACGGCGGTCACCGCGTACCGCTCCTGGGCCCGGGACGAGGGGTTCCCGGACGGCGCACCGTCGGCGTGACCGGGGCCGGTGAGCCGATGGGCGGCCGTAGCAGGAGCCGGGCGAGCGCCCCGGGATCCGTCTCCTCCGCGGCGTCCGGGACATGGACGCACCCGCGAGATCCGTCCACGCGACCGCGCGCATGTCCACCACGCCTCGGCTGACCGAGTGTCACAGTCCGGTCCCCGTCCTGTCCTGACGATTGTGACGCCGCTCGTGCCACCGGAACGGGTGGGCCGGCCGTCCTGTCCTGTGTCCGCGCAATCAGCACGCATCGCCATCGGGGAGCCACCATGTCCGTCCGCCGCCGCCCGCTGCTCGCCGCCGCCGTCCTCGTCATCGGGGCGGGGCTCGCACTGACCGCCTGCGGGCCCGAGAACACCGACGCGGCCGGCGGCCCGGCCACCGGTGCGCCCACCGCGGGCGGCCCGGCGACGGGGGCGCCGACCGCGGCGGCACCGGCCACGGCGGCGCCGTCGCACCCCGTCCCGCAGAAGCCCTCCGGCACCAAGTCCGACGGGGGGAGTGCCGGCGCGGCCGCGCACCCCTGCGACATCCAGAACCTCTCGATCCAGGTGGCGGCACGCGCCGGGGCGCCCGGCCAGCGGGTGATCGAGGTGCGGAACACCGGCGCGAGCGCCTGCAGTCTGAGCTCCTCCCCGGCGGTCGACCTGGGCAATTCCACCTCGCGCGACCGCAGCGGGAACATCAAGCCGGTGCTCGCCGCCGGCACCGCACGCTTCCCGGTCGCGGCGGGCCAGAAGGCCTACGCGGTGATCGACCTCGACCCGAGCGGTGCCACCACCGGCACCGCCCCCGGCATCGACGAACTCAACGTGCTGGTCGACCAGGACGGCACCAACATGCCCCTCGCGAACACCCGGAACTTCCCGCTCGACAGCGGCGTGCGCGTCCTGAACCCCAAGATGGGCCTCTACCGTTCCACCGTGGTGGACGCGGTCGCCTCCATGACGGCCGCCCCCAGGTAGGCCGCTGGGTACGTACGTCTCCGAGTAGCCCCCGGCCGGGTCCCGGCCGGGGGCTGAATCAGAGCCGTCGTGCGCCGGGCGGGACGCGCCAGGACTCCACCCGCCGCGGTTGATACAAGGGTTCCTTGGGGAAGGAACAAGAAAGCCCGATGTCGAACGGGGATTTGCGTACTTCGGGCGAATTGGGTAATTCCGCTTGAGGTCGTACGGGAATCATTGATTCCGGAAATGCCAGATCGCGCACCGAGCATTGATCGCTCCTCCTGTGACCTCTGCCACAGCTCGGTGCGGCGCCGCACTTTCCTTGACACGGCTCTTATGGCCGAATCGATGCGCGGTGGCCTGAACGCACATGACCGTTCGTCAAACGTTCATAATGAATGGCAGTGTGGCCGTGGTCGTACCCGACCCTTCTGCAACAGGTGTGCACGGATCGTGCACAAGATGACGAATGGCTGAACTGTGCGCATGACCCGTTCGGATCGCAACGACGCGACCACGCGGCCCCGCTTCTTGAACGAAAAGATCACCCTTGAGGAGTTCTCCGGACTCGCCGGCACCGTCGGGGGCTATCCCTATGTGAAGATCGTGCTGGACTGCGACGAGTCGGTGCTCCACTTCATCGACAGTGCCGACGGCATGCTCCACGTCCGTTACGTCGCGTGCGAGATCCTCGGCATGTCGATCGACGAACTCGCGAGCCGGCTCGATTCCTTCAACGACGACGTCTACCGGAATCCCGACCGTCGTTTCTATCTCGGCACGCTCGCCCGCCACACACGTCGCGCCACGGAAAGCCGCGCCCCGGAAAGCGGCGACGAGGCCGAGACCTTCCTCTCCCTGGAAACCGTGGACGTCGACACCATGTCCCAGGACATGCTGCGGTTCTTCTACCACCGGGTGCGCGAGCACGTCGACCCGTCGCTGCGGCTGGTCCTCAAGCCGGCCGGTCACCGGCAGGAGGCCTACCTCGCCGGCATCCCGGAGACCGAGATCCCGCGCGTCCTGTCCCACGAGCTCTACTCCGCCGCCTCGTTCGTGCCGCTGAACCCCGGGACGGCCCACGGGCGGCTGCGGGTGTTCCGCTCGGAGGAGGAGTACCGGGCCGACCCGGAGCCGCTGGAGTGGCACGACATCGTGGTGATGCCCCGGGTGCCCGAGGACATCCCCCGGGTGTCCGGCATCATCCACACCGAGCACACCACGCCGCTCTCCCACATCAACGTGATGGCCGCCGGATGGCGCATCCCGAACGCCGTCGGCATCGACGCCGTCGACCGGATCGACCGCGACGGGCTGGCCGGCCGGTGGGTGCACTACCGGGTCGAGGCCGGCGGCGGGGAGCTCCTCCTCGAAGCCGCCCCGCCCGGCGGCGGCCACGAGGGCGGTCGGCCGACTCCGCCGGCCGACCGCATCACCGTGGACCGGCCCGACCTCGCGCCCACGCCCGTCACCCCGCTGTCCGAACTGCGCGCGGGGGACCATGTCCGCTTCGGCACCAAGGCCGCCAACCTCGGTGAACTCACCCACCTGCTGCAGCACGGCTCGCCGCGTTGGCTCGGCTTCTACCAGGTGCCCCGGCCGCCCCGGGACAACCTGCTGCGCTACCTGGCCCGGCAGGTCGGCCTCCCGGAGGACGCGGACGAGGCCGAACTGAACGCCGCCGCACGGCTCCTGGTGAAGGAACACGCCCTGGTGCCGCGCGGGATCGTGCTGCCGTTCTCGCTCCAGCAGCGCTTCCTCGACTCCTCGGCGGAACTCCGGGACGCCGTCGACCGGCTCGACTCCGGGCTCCGGGAGCAGGCGCCGCGCACCGAGGAACTCTGCCTCGACGTGCAGCGGCTGATCCGCGAGACCCCGCTGCCCGAGCCGATCCGCACCGAGCTCGACCGGGCGCTCGACCGGCACCTGTACGGCGCTCCGGTCCTGGTCGTCCGCAGTTCCTCCAACGCCGAGGACCTGCCCGGCTTCTCCGCCGCCGGCCTCTACGAGTCGGTGGCGCAGGTCAGCGGCGCGGACGCGGTCCTCGACGCGGTCCGGGAGGTCTGGGCCTCGCTGTTCTCGCCGCGTGCGGTGCTGCTGCGGCGCCAGGCGGGCATCCCCCTGGACGACTGCCGGATGGGCGTGATCGTCCAGGAGCAGGTCGGCGCGACCGTCGGCGGCGTCCTGGTCACCTGCAACCCGCTGAGCCCGCAGGACTTCCGCAACGTCTACCTCAACATCTCGCCGCGCTCGGTGACCGACGTGGTCACCGGACAGGGCTCCCCGCTCCAGTACCTGTGCAACACCATGGAGGGCGGCAGCCGGACGGTCTCGCTGGGCTCCGCCGCCACCGACCTGGACGCCCCGACCAAGGACCTCGTGCGCCGACTGGCCCTGATCAGCAGGCTGTTGCAGTCGCACTTCGCACCCGACGAGACGTACGGGGCCCCGGTCGACATCGAGTGGGCGATCGAGGGCGACCAGGTCTGCCTGTTGCAGCTGCGCCCCTTCCACGCCGCCGGCTGACGCGGCCGGAGCACCGCACGGGCCCCCAGGCCGGTGATCCCGCGACGCCGTGATCCCGCGCGCCTGCGAGCCCGCGACCCGGCGAGCCCGCGGTCCAGCGCGCCCGCGTACGAGTGAACTTCCTTCAGGAGAAAGCACGTTGAACAAGATTCTGTACGTCTACGTCAAGGGCGGAGCCCCGCTCGAGTACGCCTTCCCGCGCATCGCCGCCTGCGGGGAACTGCACGTCCTCGCGCTGGCGCCGCTGCCCACGACCGCGGAGGAGGTGTGGCGGCCCAGCTGTACCGACATCGAGCTGGTGCCCGACGCACCGCGCGGCGACGACCTGGTCGAGCTGATCGTGGAGCACGCGAAGGCCATCGGGGCCGACGCGCTGCTGACCCTCTCGGAGTTCGCGGTCCTGGCCGTCGCGCACGCCGCGAGTCGTCTCGGCCTGGCCGGTGCGGGGGAGGGGATCGTCCGCGCCCGGGACAAGCGGCTGATGCGGGAGGCGTGGGCCGCCGCAGGGGTGCCGATACCCGGGTTCCGCCGGGTCGACGCCCTCGCGGACCTCGACGGCGCCCTGGCCGATTTCACGCCCCCGCTGCTGCTCAAGCCGGCCTGGGGCGCCGGGTCGGTCGCCCAGATCGTGCTGGACTCGCCCGGGGACGCCGCCCCGGCGTGGGCCGAGATCGAGCGCGGGCTCCAGGCCGGCAGCCGGGTCGGCATGAACGAGCTCTACGCCGCGGACACCGACCGGGACCGCCTGGTCGAGGAGATCGCCCAGGGCTCCACCGAGGGCTGGTACGAGGAGCCGGGGTACGGCGACTACGTCAGCGTGGAGGGGATCGTCGCGGACGGCGTCTACCGCCCGCTGGCGATGACCGCCAAGCTGCCGACCGTACCGTCCTTCGTCGAGGTGGCCAGCACCTCGCCCTCCGTCATGGCGGTGCCGCTGCAGCGCCGGATCGAGGAGGTCTCGCGACAGGCCGTCGACGCGCTCGGGCTGGAGAACTGCGGCACCCACACCGAGCTGAAGCTGATGAAGGACGGCGAGCTGGTGGTCATCGAGACCGCGGCCCGGTTCGGCGGCCTGCTGACGACCAGGCAGGTCCACGAGGTCTTCGGCCTCGACCCGATCGGCATGCTGGTCCGGCAGCTGCTCGGCGAGCGGGTCGAGTACCCCGAGGCCATGCTCACCGACGGGCTCAGGGCCGCCGCGTCGCTGGCCGTCGTCCCGGCCGACGCGGCGGGCGTGCCCTGGCGCAGCAACCCGGTCTGGAACCCGCAGGCCGTGGACTGGCAGAGCCTGCTGTCCCCGGGCAGCACCATCGAGGCCGTCCCCGCCTTCGCGATGCCGGCGGGCCGGACGGTCCCCGCATTCGACCCGTCCGCGGGGTCGCGCAACTGGCTCGGGGTCTACCTGCTGAGCGCCGTCGACGCCGTGACCCTGCAACGCGACTGCAACGCCGTGCTGAACGGCATGGAAGCGGCTCTGCACCGGGCCGCCTCCTGACCGCCCGCAGCCGCTCCCCCCGTCCCGACGACCGAGGTTCCTTCATGCGTGTACTGTTCGCCGGCGCTCCCGGCATCGGCCACCTCTTCCCGCTCGTCCCGCTGGCCAGGGCGATGCGCGAACTCGGCCACGAGGTCGCGGTGGCCTCGATGGACGGCGGCGAGGCCGTCGCCGGGGCCGGGCTGCCGTACCTGTCCATCGCGCCGGGGGTCGACTGGCGCAAGGAGATCAGGGAGGCCGGCCGCACCCGGCGGCCCGATCTGATGCGGCGGGTGGTCGAGAGCAACTCGGCCGACCGCGAGGCGTTCGTCCCGCTGGCCGCCCACGTCAACAGCCGGGTGGCCGACGCGATGGTCGAACTCACCGCGCAGTGGCGGCCGGACCTGGTGGTGTACGACTACCAGTTCCCGGTGGCCCTGCTCGCGGCGACCCGCCTGGGCGTGCCCGCGGTCCAGCACGACCTGGGATTCGTCCGCACCCCGAAGCTGCGCGCGCTGATGCTCGCGGAGATGGCGGACACCTTCGCCCGGCACGGGATCGACCGGCTGCCCGAGCCGGCGGACACCATCGACCTCGCGCCGCCGAGCATGGCGGGGGAGGAGCGGTACGGCTGCCCGATGCGGCCCGTCGCGTACAACGGCGAGGGCGAACTCCCCGATCGCCTGGCCGTGCCGGCCGACCGCCCGCGCGTGGCGGTGACCCTGGGCACCGTTCCGCCCAAGACGGACGGCCTGACCAGGATCGAGCGGGTGATCGAGGCGGCGGCCGACGTCGACGCGGAGTTCGTGCTGGCGACCGGCGAACTCGACCTCGGCACCCTCGGCACGCTGCCGGACAACGTCCGCGCGTACGGCTGGGTGCCGTGGCGGGCGCTGCTGGACTCCTGCGCGGCCGCCATCCACCACGGCGGCAGCAGCACCGCCCTCAGCGCGCTGGACGCGGGCATCCCGCAGCTCGTCCTGCCCGACGGGTCGGACCGCTTCATCACCGCCGACGCGGTGCGGGACCGGGGAGCCGGGCTCCGCGCGGCCGCCGAGGACATCGGCCCGGCGCTGCTCGAGCGGCTGCTCACCGACGACTCGCTGACCCGGGCCGCCCGGGAGGTCGGCACCGAGATCGCGGCGATGCCGACCCCCGCGGCCGTGGCGCGGCGCCTCACCGGGCTCACCGGCACGGCCGACTGACGCGGCCCGCAGCCCCTGCCGGGCCGGGACCGGCCCGGCAGGGACACGCCGACAGTCGGATGACTCAACGTCGGTGGGCTCCGGTCGAGGGCGACGCGCCCGTCACTTGACTGATGCGCGGGGTCCCGGTGGCGGTCGAGAGTGGGTCTCGTCACCGAGTCCCGCCGGCGGCCGACGCGGCGGGCGAAACCCCACGCGACCGAGGACGACGATGATCGACAGGCGCAGTTTCAGCAAGGCCGTCGGGTTGGGCATGGGCGCGAGCGCCCTGGCGCTGGCCGGGACGGAGACGGCCGCGAAGGCCTCGCCCGCGCCCGCGCCCGCACCCGCGCCCGCACCCGCGCCCGCACCCGCGGCCGTACCCGCGCCCGCACCCGTGCCCCTTCCGGAGGCGACCCCCGGGGCCGGCACCCACACCGGATTCGCCGCGCTGAAGCAGGTCAGGGCCGGCCTGCTGGACGTGGGGTACGCCGAGGACGGCCCGGCCGACGGTCCGGTGGTGCTCTGTCTGCACGGCTGGCCGTACGACATCCACAGCTTCGTCGACGTCGCCCCGCTGCTCGCCGCCCGGGGCTACCGCGTCATCGTCCCGTACCTGCGGGGGCACGGCACCACGCGGTTCCTCTCCGCCCGGGCCTTCCGCAACGCCCAGCAGTCCGCCGTCGCCCTGGACGTCATCGCCCTGATGGACGCCCTCGGGATCGACCGGGCCGTCCTGGCGGGCTTCGACTGGGGCTCGCGGACCGCCGACATCGTCGCCGCCCTGTGGCCCGAACGGGTCAAGGCGCTGGTCTCGGTGAGCGGCTACCTGATCACCGACGTCGCGGCCCAGGCGAACCCGCTGCCGGCCGCCGCCGAGCACACCTGGTGGTACCAGTTCTACTTCGCCACCGAGCGCGGCAAGAGCGCCATGGAGAACACGGAGAGCCGCCGCGCGCTGTGCCGCCTGGTGTGGGAGACGGTCTCGCCCACCTGGAAGTTCGACGACGCCACGTTCGCCCGTACCGCCGCCGCCTACGACAACCCCGACTACGCCGCCATCGTCATCCACAACTACCGCTGGCGCCTCGGACTCGCCGAGGGCGAGCACCGCTACGACGGCTACGAGAGGAAGCTCGCCGCCCGCCCCCTGATCCACGTCCCCACGGTCACCCTCGACCCGGCCCTCGACCCCTTCACCGCCCCCGACGGCGGCACCGGCTACCGCAAGTACTTCACCGGCCCCTACCTCCACCGCACGCTCGGCGACGTCGGACACAACGTCCCCCAGGAGGCGCCGGCCGCCTTCGTCCGGGCCGTCGTCGACGCGGACCGCCTCTGAGCCGCCGCCCGGCCCGGACGCACCTCACGTCCGGGCCGGGGGAGGCCTGACGAACAAGGAGATCGGCGAGCAGATGCGCCTGTCCCCCCGCACGGTCAGCGCCCACCTCTACCGGGCCTTCCCCGAGCTGGGCATCACGACGCGAGCCGCCCTGCGCGACGCCCTCACCAGGATGGGCGACTGCCTCGCCGTGCCCTGACCCCGGACCGTCGGCGCCGTCGGCCGCCGCCCGCTCCCCGTGCGGCAGGGCGGCGACCCCCGGCCTATTCTGGCGCAAGGGGCCCGAGAGACCCGGTGGAGCACTGAGGTGGACCATGACCGTCGGCGGTGCCTCCTCGCAGAGCCCGCACGTCGACCCGCGACCGCAGGGCGACGCCTTCGCGGTCGTCGATCCGGCCGGACGGGTGTCGCACTGGAGCCCCGGCGCCGAGCGGCTGCTCGGACACCGGGCCGAGGACGTCCTCGGCACCGCGGCGACCGATCTCCTCGGTGACCGCGCGGACACCGTCCGGCTCGCCGGCCGTCGCCCCGGTTACCTCGGCAGCGCCCCGCTGCGCCGTCGCGACGGCGGCACGGTCGAGGCCGCGCTCTGGGCCACCGCGCTCGGCGGCTCCTGGCTGCTCCAGGCCGACCAGGCCGGCGCGGTCCGGCAGACCCAGCTCGACCACGCCCTGCTGGACGCCCTGTTCGCCGAATCCCCGGTCGTCGTCGGGGTGTTCGACATCGATCGGCGCTTCCTCGCCCTCAACCGGGCCGGCCGGCTGGTCGGTGGGATCACCGGGATCGAAGGACGGACCCTGCGGGAGGTGGCGCCGCCCGAACTGCTGGACCTGGACGCCTTCGAGGAGCGGCAGCGCACGGTGCTGGAGACCGGTCAGCCACTGGTGCGCGTCCGGGTCGAGGGCATCACACCTGCGCCCGGACGCCGCCGGGTGGTGTGGTCCGAGACGGTGCTCCCGCTGCGCGGCGGCGCCGGCGAGCCGATCGGCCTGGCGCACATCCTGGTCGACGACACCCGCCAACAACAGGCACGGGAGCGGCTGCGGCTGGTGAACGAGGCGGGCCTGCGGATCGGGGGCGGCCCCCTCGACGCCCGCGACACCGCACAGCGCCTGGCCGAGTTCGTCGTCCCGCGACTGTGCGACCACGCCCACGTCGAACTCTTCGAGTTCGCCCTCGGGACGGGCGAGCCCGATCCCGACGCCGTCTCCTCGGCACTCCCGCTCCTGCGGGCGGCGACCGCCGGCGCCGCCACCCGTGCCGGGCGGACGGGGCCGGCGGACCCGGGCGCGGGGGAGGTCGACCGGTTCGCGTCCACCCCCGGCGGGCCCGTGCTGCGAGCCCTGGCGAGCAGACGGCCGCTGCTCATGACCGGCGCGGAACTGTCCTCGGCCGCCACCGACAGCGGGGACACCCGGGCCGCGGCGCAGGCGCGCGAGCGGGTGCACTCCTGGCTCGCCGTCCCGATGTACGCGGGGGAGCAGCCGCTCGGCGTCGCGGTCCTCGTCCGGTCCAAGGACGTGCCGGAGCACCCGCACACGACCCCGCTCACGACCCGGCACACGGCCCCGCGGCGCTTCGAGCGCGACGACGTGGTCACCGCCGCGGAGATCGTCCGCCGGGCCGCTACCGCCATCGACCACGCCCGGCGCTACGCGAGGGAACGGGCCCGGGCGCGGGACCTCCAACGCCTCCTGCTGCCCAGCCGCCTCTCCAACGCGCCGACCATCGACGTGGCCTACCGCCACCTGCCGGCACGCGGCCCGAGCGGGCTCGGCGGTGCCTGGTACGACTACATCCGGCTCTCCGGCGCCCGGACCGCCCTGGTGGTCGGCGACGCGGCGGGGAACGGGCTGCCCGCCGCCCTCTACGCGCCCCGCATCCGGACGGCGACCCGGGTCCTCGCCGACCAGGACCTGACCCCCGAGGAGGTGCTCTCCGGGCTGGACGCGCTGGTGACGCGCTTCATGGTGGACTTCGCGCACGCCGGCTACGGTCCGGTCGGGAGCACCTGCCTGTTCGCGGCCTTCGACCCGATCACCCAGGAACTGACACTGGCCAGCGCCGGCCACCCGTTGCCCCTGATCCGCGTCGCCGACCGGAGCGTCCGGGCCGTCGACATGCCGATCGGCCGCCCGCTCGGGGTCCACGGCACGCCCTACGAGAGCACCGTCGTGCCCTGGACCGACGGAGACGTCCTGGTCCTGGGCAGCAAGGGCCTCGGCACCGCCGACGGCGACGGCCGCCAGGGCGCACTCGTGGACGCGCTGAGCTCGCTGACCTCGCCCAGCGCGCCCAGCGCGCCCAACCCACCGAACGCGACGCAGACCGATCCGTCCGCGCTGTGCGACCACGTGATCAACCGGCTCAGTCCGAGCGGCCGGCTCTGCGACGCCGTGCTGATGGCCGCCCGGCTGCGCTCCCTCCAACCGGAGCGCTACGCCGACTGGGACCTGGCGGACGACCCCGCGGAGGTCGGCCGTGCCCGCACGCTGGTGGCCGAGCAGCTGACCGCCTGGGGCCTGGAGGACCTGGAGTTCGGCACCCAACTGATGGTCAGCGAGCTGGTCACCAACGCCCTGCGTTACGGCAAGCCGCCCATCCGGCTGCGCCTGATCCGCGACCAGGGCCTGACCTGCGAGGTGACCGACCACAGCAGCACCTCCCCGCACGTGCGGCACGCGGCCGACACCGACGAGGGCGGCCGCGGGCTCTACATGGTCGCCCAGCTCGCCGACCTGTGGGGGACCCGCTACCACGACCGCGGCAAGACCATCTGGGTCCGCCAACCGCTGCCCCCCGAGGCCCAGCCGCCCGGCTAGCCGGCCGCCGTCGGCGCCGGCGGCAGGTCCGCCCCGGTGGTGCTCAGGTTCCGGTACAGCCGCGTCAGGTAGCCGCGCAGTTCGGCGGTCATGTCGACCGCCTCCGGGGCGAGGACCCACTGGAGCTGAAGCCCGTCCATGACCGCCAGCAGCTGCCGCGCCTCGGTCTCGCAGCGCGTGCCGGGGCGCAGTTCGCCGCTGTCCACGCCGCGGTGCAGCGACTGGGCGGCGTCGGCGACCAGGGTGCGGTAGCGGCGGGAGAAGAAGGCGTGCGCCGGGTGGTCCGGGTCCCCGGACTCGCCGACCAGGGCGTTGAACATCCGGGTGCGGCCCGGGCGCCGGCTGTTGTACGCGGTGAGGTCGAGCAGCCGGTGGAACCACTCGGCGACGCTCTCGCACTCCTCGGCGAAGAAGCGCTCGGTGTCGTGGTCGTCGCTGGCCTCCAGGACCGAGACCAGCAGCGCCTCCTTGGTGCGGAAGTGGTGGAGCAGGCCGCCCTGGGTGATGCCGACGTCCTTGGCGATCCGGGCGAGCGAGGTCGCGTGGAAGCCCCACTGGGCGAAGTGCTCCACGGCGGCGTCCAGGATGCGGGCGCGCCGTTCGTCGCCCACCGCGTACGTGCCGCGTGCCGCACCCCTGCCCGTGTCGCGCGTCGTCGACCCGCCCTTGACGTCCATGACAGTCACCTTAGTCAGTGCGGGGGCGGCCGGGGTCCGTGCGGCCCGCGACGGTGTGGCCTGGGTCACACAATGAAAACCTACTGCCCACTCGGTTTTCATGGTTCTCTGGTGCCACCCCGAGACGGCGCCCGAGCCGCCCGGTCGGCCCCCACCCGCCCGCCGACCGGAGCCGAGCCGTGCCGTCCTCCGGGCCCCTCCCCCGACTTCCCGACGCACGGGACCTGTGGCCACCCAGGAGGCCGGTCATGACCACCACCGACACCGCCGTCGGCGCCCGGAGAACCGGGGCGGAGGAGCCGCCCCCGATCGTCGGGGGCCGTCGGCTGCTGCCGATGCTCACCCTCGGCAACGCCGTGCTCTACCTCGTCTACCTGGGCATCGGACAGGTGCTGCTGCCCGCCCAGATCGAACTCCTGGACCCGGACGGGAAGGTCGCCGCGCTCGGCTGGGTCTCCGGCGTCGCGGCCGTCTTCGCGACCCTCTTCAACCCGCTGGCCGGCCTGCTCTCCGACCGCTCCCGGCGCCGCAACCCGTGGATCCTCGGCGGTGGCCTCACGTCCTTCGCGACCCTGGCGCTGCTCGGTCAGGTCCGCACCGTCCTGCTGGTCACCATCGTCTGGTGCCTGGTCCAGGCCGTGATGAACGTCTACCAGTCCGCACTCACCGCCGTCGTGCCCGACCGGGTGCCCGCCGAACGGCGCGGGCTGGCCTCCGCGATGGTCGGCATCGGCACCCCGATCGGCTCGGTCGTCGGCGTCACCCTCGCCACCCGCTACGTCCCGGACTCGCTCGGCACCGGTTACCTCGTGCTCGGCGCGAGCGTCGCCGTCGCGGCCGTGCTGTTCGTCGCGCTGGTCCGGGAGGAACGGCTGCCGGTCGTCGAACCCGTGCCGCTGCGGCGCCAGTTGGCCGCCTTCGCCGACACCCTGCGGGTCACGGACTTCCGCTGGGCCTTCATCGGGCGCTTCCTGATGATGCTCGGCTTCTTCGCCGTCTCGCTGTTCCAGTTCTACATCCTCCAGGACCACATCACCCTGCCCGACGGCATGGACGCGGCCGGCGCCCAGGCCGTGCTCGCGCCCGTCGACGCCGTCTGCACCCTGGCCGCCACCGTTCTCGGCGGCTGGCTCTCCGACCGGTTCGGACGGCGCAAGCCGCTGATCGCGGTCTCCTGCGTGCTGGCCGCCGCGACCATGACCGTCCCGGTCCTGATGCCGGACTGGACCGGGATCCTGCTCTACACCGCGCTCGCCGGGATCGCCTTCGGCTGCTTCATGGCCGTGGACACCGCGCTCGTCACCCTGGTGCTGCCGAGCGCCGACGACACCGCCCGCGACCTCGGCGTGCTGAACATCGCCAACGCCGGCCCGCAGATCATCGCGCCCTTCGTGGCCTCGCTGGTCGTCGGCGCGGCCGGCTACGACGCCCTCTACCTGGTCGGCGCGCTGATCATCCTCGCCGGGGCGCTCGCGGTGGCCCCGATCAAGGGCGTCCGCTGAGCCGCGACCGCCGGTTCGCCACCCCTGTCACGTCCGCAACACCCCCGCAGCACCCAGGAGTTCCGTCCATGCGCGCCACCGCCCCCGCCGGCCCCGCCGGCCCCACAGCCCACCCGTACCAGGACCCGGCCCGCCCGGTCGAGGAGCGGGTCGCCGACCTGCTCGCCCGGATGACCCTGGAGGAGAAGGCCGGCCTGCTCTTCCACACCATGATCCCGATGCACCCCGACGGCCGCCCGGTCGAGGCGGCGGACGGGGACGGGCCCGACTTCCCCGCCGACACCACCGGGCTGATCCGCGGCGCGGGGCTGAACCACTTCAACCTGGTCGGCACCGCGGGCCCCCGGCAGATGGCCGAGTGGCACAACGCCGTGCAGGAGATCGCCGCCGGGACCCGGCTCGGCATCCCGGTCACCGTCTCCACCGACCCCCGGCACTCCTTCACCCTCAACATCGGCGCCTCCATCCAGGCCGGCGCCTTCTCCGCCTGGCCCGAGGCGATCGGCCTGGCGGCCGTGCGCGACCCGGAACTCGTCCACCGCTTCGCCGACATCGCCCGTCAGGAGTACCTGGCCGTAGGGCTGCGGGTCGCCCTGCACCCGCAGATCGACCTCGCCACCGAACCCCGCTGGTCCCGCCAGATGGGCACCTTCGGCGCCGACGCCACGCTCACCGCCGAGCTGGTCCAGGCCTACATCCGCGGCTTCCAGGGCGAGCGGCTCGGCCCGGACGGCGTCGCCACCATGGTCAAGCACTTCCCCGGCGGCGGTCCGCAGAAGGACGGCGAGGACCCCCACTTCCCGCACGGCAAGGAGCAGGTCTACCCCGGCGGGATGCGCGACCTGCACCTCGCGCCGTTCCGGGCCGCGATCGCGGCCGGCGCCGCGCAGATGATGCCGTACTACGGCCAGCCGATCGGCACCGACTGGGAGGAGGTCGGCTTCGGCTTCAACCGGGGCGTGGTCACCGGGCTGCTCCGCGAGGAACTGGGCTTCGGTGGCGTCGTCTGCACCGACTGGGGGCTGCTCAACGACGACGAGATCTTCGGCGAGCCGCACCGGGCGAGGGCGTGGGGCGTCGAGCACCTCACCGTCGCCGAGCGCGCCGCCAAGGCGCTGGACGCGGGCGTGGACCAGTTCGGCGGGGAGGAGTGCCCCGAGGTGGTGGTCGGACTCGTCCGCTCCGGGCGGATCGCCGAGCGGCGGATCGACGACTCGGTCCGGCGCCTGCTGCGCGAGAAGTTCGTGCTCGGGCTCTTCGACGACCGGCGCTACGTCGACCCGGACGCCGCCGAGGAGATCGTCGGCAACAGCGGGTTCCGCACCGCCGGGGCCGAGGCCCAACGCCGCTCGCTCACCGTGCTGGTCAACCGCGACCGCACCCTGCCGGTCACCCGCACCGCCCCCCGGCTCTACACCGAGGGCCTCGACCGCGCGGTCGTCTCCCGCTACGGCCGCCTGGCCGCCACCCCGGCCGGGGCCGACCTCGCGGTGCTGCGGCTGTTCACCCCGTACGAGTACCGCGCCAACCGCTTCGAGTCGATGTTCCACTCCGGCCACCTGGACTTCCCCGAGGGAGAGTTGGCCGCGATCCTGCGTGTGCTGGAGGCCGTCCCGACCGTCGTGCTGATCAACCTGGAGCGGCCCGCCGTCCTCCCCGAGATCGCCGAGCGGGCCGCCGCGCTGGTCGCCGACTACGGCGCGAGCGACGAGGCGATGCTCGACGTCGTCTTCGGCCGCGCCCGCGCCGAGGGCCGGCTGCCGTTCGAACTGCCGCGCTCGATGGCCGCCGTCGAGGCCTCCCGCCCGGACGTCCCGCACGACACCGCCGACCCGGTCTTCCCGTACGGCGCCGGCCTCGCGCTCTGACGCCCGCCCGCGCTCTGACACCCGCCCCCGCTCCGGGAGGAGACCCGACATGAGACCACCGGCCCGAAGGATCGTCGCCCTCACCGCCGCCGCTGCCGCGCTGGCGGGGTCGGCCGCCGCCTCGGCCGCCGAGCCGTCGACCGCTGCCGCCGAGCCGTCGACCGCTGCCGCCGAGCCGTCGTCCGTCGCGGCCGAGCCGTCGACCGCCGCCGCCCGTCCGCTGGCCGGCCTGCGCGTCCTGCTCGGCAACGACGACTCCATGCAGGCCGCCAAGGCGTCGAACTCCGACGGCCTCGGCCTGTACGAGCTGCGCCGCGCGCTGTGCGCCGCCGGAGCCGACGTGGTGGTGATGGCCCCCTGGCAGGTGCGCTCCGGGGCCGGCACCGCCGTCAGCAACGACGGCGTCCTCACCCTGGCCCGCCGCACCGACCTGCCCGCCGGCTACCAGGGCGACTGCTCCGGGACGCCGTCCGGCTCCCCGGTCTACGGGGTCTGCCTGAGCGCCGGCCCCTGCGGCCCCGGCAGCCCGAGCGCTACGCCCGCCGACACCGTGAAACTCGCCCTGCGGGCCGCCCTCGCCGCCAAGGCCGGCTGGACGGACGGCCCCGACCTGGTGGTCACCGGCATCAACTCCGGCCCCAACGTCAGCGCCCAGGTCAACGACTCCGGCACGGTCGGCGCCGCCCTGGCCGCCGTGGAGGAGGGCGTCCCGGCGCTCGCCCTCTCCTCGGCCGGAGACGACAGCGGGGTGTTCTTCCCGCTCGCCGACTACCGGGCCGCCGCCGACTTCGGCGCCCGCCTGATCGCCGGGCTGCGCGCCCGCGGCCTGCTCGGCACGGAGTTCGCGCTCAAGGTCGACTACCCCGACGTCACCACCGCGGGGCCCGCCAAGGCCGCCCGCTGGACCAGGGTCGGCCACGGGCGCGAGGTCTGGCACGCCTACCGGCCCGCCGGCGCCGACGGCTTCGCCATCACGCTCGGCGCGTGCGAGCACCGGCCCGGCGACGCCTGCACCGAGACCGTGCCGGACGCCGACGCCACCGCCCTGCTGCGGGACGGACACGTCTCGGTCACCCCCGTCACCCCCGACCGCACCTACGGTGTCCGGACGGCCGACCCCCAGGAGCTCAACCGGCTCCGCCACTACATCGAGCACGACGCGCCGCGCCCGTGACGCCCCCAGGAGAGCCCCGCATGACCAGTACGGAACCGCAGGACCACCCGGTCGTCCCCACCACCCGGGGCCCGGTGCGCGGCGAGCGCCGCACCGACGGAAGCCTGCGCTTCCTCGGCATCCCCTACGCCCGACCGCCCGTCGGCGAGCTGCGGTTCGCCGCGCCGGTGCCGCCCCGGCCGTGGACGGAGGTCCTCGACGCGACGGCCTACGGGCCCACCGCGCAGCGCCGTCCGTTCGCCGAGGTCACCACCATCCCGGAGCCGACCATCCCGGGCGAGTCCGTCCTCAACCTCAACGTCTTCACCCCCGACCTCGCCCCGGCCGCCGCCCTGCCCGTCCTGGTCTGGATCCACGGCGGCGGCTTCGTCGCCGGCTGCTCGGCCAGCCCCTGGTACGACGGCGCCGCCTTCAACCGGGACGGCGTGATCGTGGTCTCGATCGGCTACCGGCTCGGCATCGAGGGCTTCCTGCACCTGCCGGACGCCCCCGACAACCGCGGTGTGCGGGACTGGATCGCCGCGCTGGAGTGGGTCCGCGACAACATCGCCTCCTTCGGCGGCGACCCGGCCGAGGTGACCGTCGCCGGGCAGTCCGCGGGTGGCGGCGCCGTCCAGACCCTGCTCGCCACCCCGTCCGCCCGGGGGCTGTTCCGGGCCGCGATCTCGGCCTCGGGGGCGGTGATGCGCCCCCAGGACCGCGTGACCGCCGAAGCCGTCAGCGCGGCCCTCACCGCCCGCACCGGCGTATCCGCCACCGCGGCCGCCCTGCGCGCCCTGAGCGGCGAGCGCCTGCTCGAACTCCAGGACGCGCTCGGCGAGGCCGGCCCGGACGGCGACACCCTGCCCCCGCTCTTCCTCGCCCCCTTCGCGGACGGCGAGTTGGTGCCGCTGCCGGTGCCGCAGGCGCTGCCGGACGCGGAGGTGCCGCTGCTGCTCGGCTTCACCGCCCACGAGTTCGCCGCCCCCACGGAGGAGGCTGCCGGCGCCGCCGAGTCGGAGGACGAACTGCGCGGCCTGCTCGGAGCGTTGGGCCTGGACGAGCCGGGCGCGGGCCGCTTCCTCGCCGGACGCCCGGGCGCGAGCGGCGGCGACGCGATCACCGACTGGCTCTTCCGCGCCCCCGCCCTGGCCCTCGCCGAAGCCCGCGCCGAACGCGAACGGCCCACCTGGCTCTACCAGTTCGACTGGTCCGGCACCGCCCCCGGCCGCAGCGGCCAGGCCTACCACTGCATCGACCTGCCCTTCGCCTTCGACCTCCTGGACGCCGAGGGCGCCGAGGCGGCACTCGGCGCGGCGCCGCCGCAGGCCCTCGCCGACGCCGTCCACGGAGCCTGGGTCGCCTTCGTCCGCGACCTCGACCCGGGCGCCGACTGGCCGCCGTACCACCACGACCGCGCCACCATGCGCTGGACCACCGAGCCCCGGGCGGAGCACGACCCGCTGCGCGTCGTCCGCGACATCTGGCACGCCTGACGCGGGGGAACCGGACCGCGCGTGCGGCCCGCCGCCGCTCCGGGCCGCACGCGCACACGTCGGCCGACACGGGCCCGCACACCCGCCACCGGGGCGTGCGGGCCCTCGGTCGTCACGCCAGTTCGGCCAGAGCCTTGTCCAGGTGCTCCAGGGTCCGCTCGCGGCCCAGGACCTCCAACGACTCGAACAGCGGCAGCCCCACCGTCCGACCGGTCACCGCCACCCGGACGCGGTGATCTCCGACAGCACCGAGATCCGCGTCTGCGCCAGCCCGGCCACGGCGGCGAAGTCGCCGGATCGAACGCCTCCGCCGCCCAGGGAGCTCGGGGCGAGGACAACCACGGCGCGCACGCCGCCACGAAGCCGTCCACCGGAAGGGCCCGCTGGGAGCCGGTGCGCTCGGCGACCTGCTCACGCGTGCAGTCGCAGTAGTACGCGAGCCCGGACTCGTACAGCCCGGCGGCGGCCTCGCGGTGCCGCGCCTCGTTCTCCGACTGGAAGTACGGCCCTTCGAACGTCGGATCGCCTTCGAGGCGCCGATGGACGCGAGCTCGCGGCCTCCGGCTGCCCGAAGTCGCCTGTGCGCAGGGTTCCTTGGCCGGTGTGGTCCTGGCAGTGGCGCGGTGCCGTCTCATTCGTGCGGACCGCGGCGGCCGTTCCGAGTGGTCGCCTGAGGGAATGTGGACTTCCTTGGGAATCTCCAAAGTTGTCGGATCAATTGAAATCTAGACAATAGCGAGGTGGCGCACCGTCGGCGTTCCCCCGCCGGGTGGGGCCCGGAAGCCTTGCCGCCAAGTCCTGGGCGCGATTGCCGGTCGTCAATCCGGCAACTTCGCCGGTCGGCCCGGGGGGTGCTGTCCGCCCCGGCAGTGCGGCGCGGGGGCGGGTCGGCGGCCGTGGATTCCTCCCCCGCTGCGTCCCGTGTTCCCGCGATGTGGGATATCTGTGCGTTCGGGTTGCCGAACGTGATGGAACGGTGACGGATCAGCTCTTGATCGGCAAGCTCTGTGCGCAATAGGGTGCTCGCATCCAAGAGCGACTGTCACTATGCATCGACTTGCAAATGACATGACCTTCTGCCTTGGTGCACAATGCTCACGGTCGGAGTTCCGTCCGAACCGGTCGCGTTGCCTGCTGTGTCGAGTTCCTGTGGGGGGAAGGGAAACGTACGAATGCGCCATCATTGATCGACGCAGCGTAAGCATTGTCCGATATGGGTGCAGGGTGGACAGTGAATTCCCCCTGGCCTGGATGTGGCCGCCCGGCAGACTGTCGGGCGGCGGCAGGGTCGCCTGTTTCCCGTTGCACCGTGAATATCTCCCCCCAGTGTTCCCGTAGCGGTTTGCCGCTGTTCACCCGGCATCCGTGCGGGATCGAAGCATGGGCTCGGTTCCCGGTGGCGGGTCGGCCGTTTCGTCGGCCTGACCGGCTGCGGCGGCAGCCTTTATGGCGGGGACAGGTCATTTGCCCCTGTTCCGTTTCCCGCCATTCCCCTTCCCTGTTTTGCGGCCATGCCGTCGGTACGCCAACAGCGTCCGGCGGGTATCGTAGAGGAATCCGTTGTGGAATCCACCATGCTCAAATCCGCCGAACCGGTGGCCGTCGTCGGTATGTCGTGCAGGCTCCCCGGCGGCATTTCGTCCCCCGAGGCGTTATGGCGACTGCTCGAATCCGGCGGAGACGCCGTGTCGCGGATGCCGGAGGAGCGCTGGCGCGACTACCGGGCCCGCGGCGCCCGCGCGGACGGAGTGTTGCGGCGCACCACCCGCTGGGGGGGATTCCTCGACGACGTCGCCGGATTCGACGCCGATTTCTTCGGGATCTCACCGCGGGAGGCCCGCGCGATGGATCCCCAGCAGCGCCTGCTGCTGGAGGTGGCCTGGGAGGCGCTGGAGCGCTCCGGCATCGCCCCGCGCGCGCTGGCCGGCAGTGACACCGGAGTCTTCGTCGGGGCCTGGTCCGACGACTACGGGCGCCGGCTGCTGGAGGATCTGCCGGGTATCCAGGCATGGACCGGAATCGGCACCACGCTCGGTGGCGTCGCGGCCCGCCTCTCCTACCACCTCGACCTGTGTGGGCCCTCGATCGCCTTCGACACCGCCTGCTCCTCCTCGTTGGTGGCCGTCCACCAGGCATGCCAGAGCCTGCGCCGCGGCGAGTCCCGAGTGGCGCTGGCGGCCGGCGTGAACCTCGTCCTGTCGCCCGGATTGACCGTCAACTTCGAACAGGCCGGTGCGCTGTCCGACAGCGGCAGGTGCCGGGCCTTCGACGCCGACGCCGACGGATACGTACGCTCCGAGGGCTGCGGCGTGGTCGTCCTCAAGCTGCTCTCCGCCGCCGTCGCCGACGGCGACCGGGTGCTGGCCCTGCTGCGCGGCAGCGCGGTCACCCAGAACGGCCACGGGGCCGGAATCATGGCGCCCAGCGGTGCCGCCCAGGCCCGGACCATTCGGCTGGCCTGCGCGGACGCTGCGGTGGCGCCCGGGACCATCGACTACGTCGAGGCGCACGGCACCGGCACACCGGCCGGTGACCCGGCCGAGGCCGCCGGGATCGGGGAAGCGCTCGGCTCCCACCGGGCCGCCGACGACCCGGTACTGGTGGGGTCGGTCAAGACCAACATCGGCCACACCGAGTCGGCGGCCGGTGTGCTCGGCCTGATCAAGGTGGTCCTCGCGCTCGGCCACCGCCTGTTGCCGCCCACCCTCCACTACCGCCGTCCCAACCCCGCCATCCCGATGGAGGAACTGCGCCTGCGCGTGGTCGCCGAACCCACACCGTGGCCCGGCGGTCCGGGCCCGCGCCGCGCCGGGGTCTCCTCGTACGGCTTCGGCGGCACCAACGCCCACCTGGTGGTCGAGGAGGCCCCGCAGGTCGCACCGACGGGCGGGCCCGCCGCACCCGGGGGCGTGCTGGCCTTCCCGTGGTCCGGTGCCACCGAGAGCTCCCGGTCCGCCGCGGCGGACCGGCTCGCCGACTGGCTGGAGGATGCCGGGCGGTCGGCCGAACTCGACGACGTGGCCGACACACTGGCCACCAGGCGCTCGGCCGCGGCGACCCGTGCGGTCGCCGTGGCGCAGGAGCGCGGGGAACTGCTCGCCGCGCTGCACGCGCAGGCGGCCGACACCGCGGACGCCGGCCTCGTCACCGGCCGCGTGCTACCGGACCTCGGGGCGGGGCCGGTCTGGGTGTTCTCCGGGCACGGCTCCCAGTGGACCGGCATGGCACGGGACCTCCTGACCGAGGAGCCGGTGTTCGCCGCCGTCATCGACGAACTCGATCCGGTTTTCGAGGCGGAGGCCGGCTTCTCGCTGCGCGCCTTCCTGACGGAGCGGGACGCCGCGCTGGCGGACGTCGAACAGGTCCAGCCGGTGATCTACGGGGTGCAGGTCGCGCTGGCCGAGCTCTGGCACGCGCACGGACTGCGGCCCGCCGCGGTGATCGGCCACTCCGTCGGCGAGATCGCCGCAGCCGTGGCCGCCGGGATCCTGACCAGGACGGACGGCGCGCGCCTGGTGTGCCGGCGCTCCGCACTGCTGCGCAAGGTTGCCGGGCAGGGCGCGATGGCACTCGTCACGCTGCCCGCCGAGGAGGTCCGCCGAGAGCTGGCGGCCGTCCCGGTGCTCGACGTCACCGTCGCGATCCGCGCCTCGACGCGGTCGACCGTGGTGGCCGGCACCCCGGCGGCCGTCGCGGCGGCGGTGGCGCACTGGAGCGCCGCCGGCGTCCTGGCCCGGCCGGTGGCCTCGGACGTGGCCTTCCACGGCCCCCAGATGGACCCGCTGCTGGCCGACCTGGCCGCGGCCGTCGCCGACATCCCGTCCGCGGCCGCGCGGCGGCCGATGTACTCGACCTCCCAGCCCGAGCCGCGCGGCGCGCACGTGCTGGACGGGGCGTACTGGGTCGGCAACCTGCGCGGCGAGGTTCGCCTGGAGGCGGCCGTGCGAGCCGCGGCCGAGGACGGGTACCGGGTGTTCGTCGAGCTGTCGTCGCACCCCGTCGTCGTCCACTCGGTGCGCGAGACGCTCGACGACGCGGGGATCGCCGGGACGTGCGTGGTCGGGACGCTGCGGCGCGGGGTGCCGGGTCGGCGCGCCTTCCTGCGGGCGGCTGCCGAACTGCACTGCCACGGAGTGCCGGTGGACCTGACGGGTGCCCGCGGCACGGGAGGCCGGGCCGACGTGCCCACCACTGCGTGGGAGCACCGGCCGTACTGGACCGACGCCCCGGCCGAGTCCGGCGGCGCGGCCGGCCACGACCCGGACTCCGGCACCCTGCTGGGCGCCGAGGTGCTGCCGGCCGGCGACCACCTGCCGGCCCGGGTGTGGCGCACCCGGCTGGGTGCCGACACGCTGCCGGGCCGGCCGGTCGACCGGTCCGGTGCGGTGGCCGCGGAGCCCGCCACCGGCCACGCCGGCCCGGCGGTGCTGCTGGCCACCCTGCTCGCGGCGGCCACTGCGGCCGAGGAACGGGGAACCGGTGCCGCGCTCCGGCTCACCGGGGTCGAACTGCCCGCACCGCTGCCCGTGGACGCCGAGCGCGACGTCCATGTGGTGGCGGGTGAGGGCGGTCTCAGCCTGTTCTCGGCGGTGGCGGGCGGTACCGGCCCGGCCGACCCGCACGCCCTGGCCCGCGGCGTGGACGTACTCGGCGAGGGCGGGGAGGCCTTCCCGGGGTACGCCCCGGCCGATGTGCCGGAGGGCTCTTCCGACGCCGACGGCGGCGCGGCCTTCGCCTGGCGGGAGCTGGGCCGGCGCAGCGCCGACGGCGTCCTGGAGGCCGAGGTGGAGCTGTGCGCGGGAGCGGACGGCGACTCACCGGCCGGCTGGGCGGGCTGGCTCGACGCCGCCGTGGCGCTGGCCGCCGACCGGCTGCCGGCCGAGGACGGCCCGTACGCGCTGGAGAACATGGTCGAGCTGACCGTCGCGGGCCCCGCCCCGCGCCGCGCGCTGCTGCACGTCGGCCCCGCAGCGGGGGACGGTGGGTCCGGACGGCTCGACGTCACTGTGCTGGCCGAGCGGCCCGGGGTGGGGCTGCGGCTGGCGGGCCTGGGCTTCGCGGCCGTGGCGCGGGCCGGTGAGCCGCTGCCTGCTCCCGGGGAGGCCGTGCTCGCTGTCGAGTGGGAGCCGCTCGGGCAGCCCGCTGCCGCACCCGGTCCGCTCGCGCGGGTCGCGCTGATCGGCCGGGACGAGTCGGTGCTCACCGGAGTCGAGACGGCCCTGCGCTCCGCCGGTGCCACCACCCTTCGGCTGGCCGGGGTGGACGACCTGGCCACGGCCCCCGGGCGGCTGACCGCCGCCGACGCGGTCGTCCTGGTGCCCGGCGCGGACGGAGCCGAGCCCGGGCCGCTGACGGTGGAGGGGATCGTCCTGGCCGCCGGGGAGACGGTGGGTGCCCTGCGCGCCCTCGCGCAGTGGCCGTCAGGGAGCGCGCCCCGGCTGTGGTGCGTCACCGGCGCGTGGGATGACGCGGGTCACGAGCCGGTCGGCCAGCACGCCCTGCGCGGACTGAGCCGGGTCGCGGCCGGCGAACACCCCGACCTGTGGGGCGGCCTGGTCCACCGGGACGCCGTGACCGGCGCCGACCGGGTCGGCCTCGACCTGGTCCGGGTTCTGACCGGCGGGCACGGTGAGCAGGTGCTGAGGCTCTCCGCCGACGGCCCGTTGCGCCCCCGCCTCGCCCCGGCAGGCCCGATTCCGGCCGGCGGGCGGGGTGCGGTGCCGCGGTGCGACCCGGAGGGCACCTACCTGATCACCGGTGGGCTGGGCGCGCTCGGCCTGCGCTTCGCCGAGCAGCTGGTCCGTCAGGGCGCGCGCCGCCTGGTGCTGGTCGGCCGGCGCCAGTTGCCGCCGCGCAGCCGCTGGGAGGACGTCACCGACCCGCTGGTGCGTGACCAGGTGGCGCGCGTGCGGCGGCTGGAGCGGGCGGGGGCCACCGTCCGGACGGTGGCGCTGGACATCGCCGACGAGGCGGCGGCCCGTGAGGCGTTGGACCCGGACACCCTCGGCCTGCCGCCGATCCGGGGCGTCCTGCACACCGCCGGCGTCATCCACGGCGGTACGCTGCGCGACCTCGACGAGGACGCGCTCCGGGCCGAGCTGCGGCCCAAGGCCGAGGGGGCGGTGGTCCTGCACCGGCTGTTCCCGCCCGGGAGCGTCGACTTCTTCGTGCTCTTCTCGGCCGTGGCGGCGCAACTGGGCCTCGCCGGGCAGGGCGGGTACGCCACCGCGAACGCCTTCCTCGACGCGCTGGCCGAGCACCGGCGCGCGGCCGGCTGCCCGGGGACGCTCAGCGTGGCCTGGCCCGCCTGGCACGGCACCGGACTCGCCGCCAGCGCCGGCGCCTTGGAGTCGGAGTTCGCGGCGGTCGGGGTGACCGACCTGACGGAGGGGCAGGCGATGGCGGCCTGGGCCGAGGCCCGCCGCCGCGAACCGGCGCACCTGGTGGTGCTCCCGGTGGACCGTTCCGGCCCGCCGGCCCGTCGACTCCCTTTGCTGGAGCGGTTGTTCGCGACGGCGGCGGACGACGTGCCGGCGAGCCCGGCGGAGCGCTACCGGGATCCGGGGCAGCCGGGCGGGGTCGCGGCGGACCTGGTGCTGGCCGAGGTCGCGGGGATCGTGGCCGCCGAACTCGGTCTGGCCGTCGGGGCGCTGGACCGGTCCAGGCCGATGGCCGAGCTGGGCATGGAATCGATCATGGCGCTGGCCGTCTGGCGTCGCCTGGAGCAGGCTTTCGGGCTCGCACTGCCGGCCACCCTGCTCTGGAACCACCCCACGGCACAGGCGCTCGCCACGCGCCTGGCCGAGCTGCTCGCCCCGGCGCCCGGCGAACCCGCCGCGGCCGCGACCGGCTCCGGCGAGGAACCACCGGACGCCGGGCTCGCCCTGCCGGACGAGGGCTTCGACGCCCTGCTGGGCGAGTTCGAGGACGACCCCTGGGACGAGCGGCAGCAGGACGGCCCCGGGGCCGGGTCGGCCGCCGGCGCGGCCGAGGGCACCGTGCGGCCGGGCGACGACATGAACGACACAACGGGAGGACGAGCATGACGACGAGCACCAGCCAGCGGCTGGCCACGTTGCCGCCCGCCAAACGCGGCGAGCTGGCGCAACGGCTGGGCCAGACCGCCCGCACCCTGGCGGCGGAGCCGATCGCGGTGGTCGGCCTGGGCTGCCGCCTGCCGGGTGGCGTCACGTCGCCCGAGGGCCTCTGGTCGCTGCTGGCCGAGGGCCGGGAGGCCGTCGGTGCCGGCCTGACCGATCGCTGGGCGCAGGCCGGCCTGACCGGTGCCACGGCGGAACCGGTGCTGCGCCGCGGCGGCTTCCTGGACGACCCGACCGGCTTCGACAACGAGTTCTTCGGGATCTCCCCCCGCGAGGCCGCCGCGATGGATCCGCAGCAGCGGATGCTGCTGGAGGTGGCCTGGGAGACCGCCGAGCACGCCGGTATCCCGGCGCGCGGCCTGGCCGGGAGCCGGACCGGGGTCTATCTGGGGATGTACTACAACGAGTACCTCCAGGAAGGGCTGGCCGATCCGGCCTCCCTGGACGCCTACACCATCACCGGCGGTCTGCACAGCGTCGCCGCCGGCCGGCTCTCCTACGTGCTGGGCCTCAAGGGCCCGGCGCTCTCGCTCGACACCGCCTGTTCGTCCTCGCTCGCGGCCGTGCACCTGGCCTGCCAGAGCCTGCGGCTGCGCGAGTGCGACCTGGCCTTCGCGGGTGGCGCGAACCTCATCCTGCGTCCGGAGCTGAGCCTGTCCCTGCACCGTTACGGGCTGCTCTCACCGGACGGGCGGTGCAAGACCTTCGACGCCTCGGCCGACGGCATCGTGCGCACCGAGGGCTGCGCGCTCGTGCTGCTGAAGCGGCTCAGCGACGCACTGGACGACGGCGACCGGGTGCTCGCGGTGGTGCGCGGCAGCGCGGTCAACCAGGACGGGCGTTCCAACGGCCTGACCGCACCCTCCGGTTCCGCGCAGCGTGAGCTGCTGGCGGAAACCGCCGCCCGCTCCGGCACGGACCCGGCCCGGATCGGCCTGGTGGAGACGCACGGCACCGGCACGGTGCTCGGCGACCCGATCGAGGTCGAGGCGATCGCCTCCGTCTACGGGGCCGGGACGCACGGCGGCTGTGCGCTCGGCGCGGCCAAGACCAACCTCGGGCACACCGAGGCGGCGGCCGGTGCGGTGGCGCTGATGAAGGCCGTCCTGGCCGTTCGGCACGGGGTGATCCCGCCCAACCTGCACTTCGAGCGGCTGAACCCGAAGATCGACCTGGCCGGTACCCGGCTGTTCGTGCCCACCGAGGCCACCGAGTGGCCGGTGGCGGACGGACCCAGGCTGGCCGCGGCCTCCGCCTTCGGAATGGGCGGCACCAACGCGCACGTCATCGTGGAGCAGGCGCCGGACCTTCCCGAGCGCGCCCCCGTGGCCGGCGCCACCGGTGCGCCGCACGTCCTGCTGCTGTCCGGGGCCACCCGGGAAGCCGTCCGGGAGGCGGCCGAGCAACTCGCGGACCAGCTGGCGGCCGGGCGGCCGGAGGTGCGCGACATGGCGCACACCCTGGCGCACCGGCGATCGGCCCAGGCGCACCGGGTCGCCGTCGTCGGCGCCGACCCGGCCGCTCTGGCCGACCGGCTGCGGCGGGCGGCGCGTGGCGAGGCCGCCGCCGGGACGGCCCGGGGCGAGGCCCGCCCGGCCGGCGCCCGGGGTGCGGTCTGGGTGTTCTCGGGGCACGGCTCGCAGTGGACCGGCATGGGGCGCGAGCTGCTGGCCGATCCGGTGTTCGCCGCCGTCGTGGACGAGCTGGCCCCGGTGTTCCGGGACGAGGCAGGAATCGACCTGCGGGCGGAACTCGCCGACGCGGACCTGGAGTCCGCGCCGGCCGACCGGATCCAGCCGCTGATCCACGTCCTTCAGGTCGGACTGGCCCAGGTGCTGCTCGCCGCCGGTGCCCGCCCGGCCGCCGTGCTCGGGCACTCGCTCGGCGAGATCGCGGCCGCCGTGGTGGCGGGGGCGCTCGACCGACGGGACGCCGCCCGGCTGGTGCTGCGCCGCTCCCGGCTGCTGGCCGACCTGGCCGGGCACGGGACGATGCTCGCCGTCGAACTGTCGGCCGAGGAGGCCGCGGGGCGGTTCGCCGAGCACGCGGTGGACGTCGCGATCCTCGCCACCGGCGGTTCGGTGGTGCTCTCGGGCGAGCCGCAGGCCGTCGACGCCGTCCTCGCGCAGTGCGAGCGCGACGGCACGCCGGCCCGACGGGTCGCCTCGGACGTGGCCTTCCACGGCCGGCAGCTGGCCGGCCCGGCCGAAGCGCTGGCGCGGGCCGTCGACGACCTGGCTCCCGGTGCCCCGCAGGTCGCCGTGTACGGCACCGTGCACGAGGACGCGCGGCGCCGACCCGCCTACGACGCCGGGTACTGGGCCGCCAACCTGCGCGGCACGGTCCGTTTCGCCGACGCCGTCGAGGCCGCGCTGACGGACGGCCACCGGGTCTTCCTGGAGATCGCGCCGCATCCGGTGGTCACCCGCTCGGTGGCCCGGATCGCCGAGGAGCAGGGGACCGCGGACACGACCGCCCTCGCCACCCTGCGCCGGGGCGAGCCCGCGGCGCCGGCCCTGAGCCTGGCGCTGGCCGCGCTGCACTGCGTCGGCGCACCGGTGGACCTCGCGCACCTCGTCCCGGGCGGCCGGCTCACCGACCTGCCCACCTACCCCTGGCAGCACCGCCGGCACGGCCCCGCGGTCGGCCCCCGGCCACAGGACGGCGAGCGGGCCACGCCCGAGGAGTGGGTGCACGAACTCACCTGGCGTGCGGCGCCCGAAGCGCCCGCCGGTCCCGTCGCCGGCGCGCGGAACTGGCTGCTGATCGACGACGGGCAGTGGGCGGACGACGGGCGTGCGGCGACCCTGTCCGCCCTGCTGACCGCCGACGGCGGCGGCTGCGGGCAGTTGACCGCCGAGCGGATCGCCGAGCTGGACGACGAGAAACTGGCGGTCCTGCTGGAGGACGCCGACCGGGTCGTCGACCTGACGGCCCTCGGGCACGACGGCGGCGTCGACACCGACCCGGCCGGCGTGCACGCCGACACGCTGCGGGTGCTGAGGCTGGCCCGGGTGCTGGCCGCGCGATCGGGGACGGCGACCGGCCGGCCGGATCCGCTCCTGCACGTCGTCACCCGCCTGGCCCAGGCCGTCGACGGGGACACCGGTACCGACGCCCAGCCCGGCGGGGCCGCCCTCTGGGGGCTCGGCGCGGCCCTGGCCGTGGACTACCCGCGGGTGTGGGGCGGTCTGGTCGACCTGGACGTGCCGGCGCACCCGGCGCCGGGGGACGACGACCGCGAGCGCCTGGCGGCCCTCGCCGCCGAACTGCGCGGCTGCGACCCCGGCCGGACGGGCCACGAGCCGCAGGTCGCCCACCGCAGGGGGGAACGCCACGTCCCGCGGCTGACCCGCGCCCGGGTGCCGGCGGACACCGCCCGGTTGGACCCGGACGGCAGCCACCTGCTGATCGGGGCGAGCGGCCTGCTCGGCCCCCGGATCGCCGAGCGCCTGGTCGCCCTCGGAGCGCGGCACCTGGTCCTCGCCTCGCGGCGCGGCCCGGCGCCCGAGTTGGCCGAGCGACTGCGCGCGGCCGGGGCCGAGGTCGTCACCGTCGCCCTGGACGTCTCCGACGCCGCCGCGATGACCGCGCTGTTCGACCGCTTCGGGAGTGAACTCCCGCCGCTGCACGGCGTGTTCAACGCGGCGCTGTCCGGCGGCTACACCGAGACCGCCGGGTTGACCGAACCGGAGGTGGCTGACATGCTGCGGCCGAAGGTCGACGGCACGCTGCTGCTGCACCGACTCGGCCTCGCCCAGCCGGTGCGCCACTTCGTGCTCTTCTCGTCCACCACCGCGCTGCTCGGCTCCCGGGGTCTGGCACACTACGCGGCGGCCAACCGCTTCCAGGACACCTTCGTGCACGCCCGCCGTGCCCAGGGGCTGCCGGCCCAGGTCGTCAACTGGGGCGCGTGGGGCGAGTGGTTCACCACCTCCTCGTACGGGGACCTGATGAGGGACTCCGGGATGCGCGGGCTCGACGACGATCTCGCCGTCCGCTTCCTGGACCGGCTGCTGGCCGACGGCGCGGCCCAGTACGTGGTGGCCGCCGCCGACTGGCCGGTCCTCGCCGCCGCCTACCGTTCCCGTGCCGCGATCCCGCTGCTGGACGAACTCGCCCCGGTCGAGCGGGCGTCGACGAGCGGCGAGGCGGGCGCCCGGATCGCCGCCGCGCCCGCGGCCCGCCGCCGCGGTCTGCTGCGCGACCACGTCCGGGCCGTCGTGGCCGAGGTGATGGGGTTCGCCGACCCGCGTGAAGTCCCCACCGACGAACGTTTCTTCCAGCTCGGCATGGACTCGCTGATGAGCCTGCGGGCGCAGCAGCGGCTGGCCGACGACCTCGGCTGCGAGCTGCCCCCGGCCGAGTTGTTCAACCATCCGACCGTGGACGGCCTGACGGACCGGCTGCTGGCCCGACTCGCCCCGCCGCCGACCGCGCCCCCGGCCGCCGTCGCGGCCGCCGCCTCCCCGGTCCCGACCGGTGACCTGACCGAGGACGAACTCGTCCGCCGCCTGACGGAGAAGCTGAGATCCCTGTGACAACCACCCCCAACGATGACCGCCGGGCCTTGCTGATCCAGGCCATGGACACCATCGAGCGACTCCAGGAGCGTGTGCGCGCCGCCGAAGGAGCGCTTCAGGAGCCGATCGCGGTGATCGGCATCGGCTGCCGGCTGCCCGGCGGGGTAGACGGCCCCGACTCGTACTGGCAGCTGCTCGACGAGGGGCGCGACGCCGTCGTACCGGTGCCCGCCGACCGCTGGCGCCAGGCCGACTTCGAGAGCGAGGACCCGAGTGTCCCGGGCACCATCCGGGCGAACACGGCCGGCTTCCTGACCCACTGGGACCCGGACCAGTTCGACGCCGCGTTCTTCGGCATCAACCCCCGTGAGGCCGCCGCGATGGACCCCCAGCAGCGGTTGCTGCTGGAGGTGGCCTGGGAGGCGCTGGAGCACGCGGGGATCCCCGCCCACCGGCTGCGGGGCAGCCGCACCGGGGTGTTCACCGGGATCACCCTCAACGAGTACGCCGTCCGGCAGATGCGCCATCTGGGAACCGAGGACGTCGACGCCTACACCGTCACCAGCTGCCTGCCCAACTACGCCTCCGGCCGGATCTCCTACCTGCTGGACCTGGTCGGCCCGAGCGTCGCGGTGGACTCGGCCTGCTCCTCCTCCCTGGTCACCACCCACCTCGCCTGCCAGAGCCTGCGCACCGGAGAGAGCGACCTGGCGCTGGCGGCCGGTACCAACCTGATGCTGCTGCCGGAGACCAGCATCACCATGACCCGCTGGGGCGCGCTCGCTCCGGACGGTCGCTGCAAGGCCTTCGACGCCTCCGCCGACGGACTCGGCCGGGGCGAGGGCTGCGGCGTCGTGGTGCTCAAGCGGCTCTCCGACGCCGAGCGCGACGGAGACCGCGTGCTCGCCGTGATCCGGGGCACGGCGGTCAACCAGGACGGCGCCAGCTCCAACTTCACCAGCCCCAACGGCCTCTCCCAGGAGGCCGTCATCCGTGCCGCGCTGAGCGGTTCGGGCCTGGGGCCGGACGACATCGACTACATCGAGGCGCACGGCACCGGGACCTCGCTCGGCGACCCGATCGAACTGGAGGCGCTGGCCTCGGTGTTCGGCGACCGCACCGAGGGCCACCCGTTGATCGTCGGCTCCGCCAAGACCAACCTCGGGCACGTGGAGGCGGCGGCGGGCGTCGCCGGGCTGATCAAGACCGTGCTCGCGCTGCACCACGGCCGCATCCCCGCACACCTGCACTTCCGGGAGCTGACTCCCCGGATCAGCCGCCGGGCGGCCCAGCCGGTGATCCCGGTCGACGGCGCGGCGTGGCCGCGGACCGACCGACCCGGCCGCGCCGGGGTGAGCGCCTTCGGCATGAGCGGTACCAACGCCCACGCGGTGCTGGAGTCCTACGGCGGGGCTCCGACCGTGTCGGGCGCGGGCCCGGCCGAACCCGCCGCCGGGAGCCGAACCCTCTTCCCGTTGCACGCGGCCACCTCCGACGCGCTCGCCGCCGCCGCCGGCCGGCTCGCCGACTGGTTGGCCGGCCCGGGCGCGGGCGTCCCGCTCGCGGACATCGGCCGGACCCTCGCCGAGCACCGCACCCGGCTGCCCGAGCGCCTGGTGGTCCAGGCCGGGGACCACGCGGGTCTGGCCGCCGCGCTGCGCACGCACCGATCCGGGAGCCCGGCCGCCGAGGCCGTCACCGGCCGGGCGCACACCGCCACCGACGCGGTCTGGGTGTTCTCCGGCTTCGGCTCCCAGTGGGCCGGCATGGGCCGTGAACTCCTCGACCGGGAGCCCGCGTTCGCCGCGGTCGTCGACGAGCTGGCGCCGGTGCTGCGCGAGGAGGCCGGCATCGACCTGCCGGGGGCGCTGCGCGGCGGGGAGTTCGGCAGCGTCGCTCACACCCAGCCGGTCATCTACGCCGTCCAGCTCGGCCTGGCCGCCGTGTGGCGCTCCTACGGGCTGCGCCCGGCGGCCGTGCTGGGCCACTCGATGGGTGAGACCGCCGCCGCCGTGGTGGCCGGTGCGCTGAGCCCGGCCGACGGAGCCCGGGTGATGTGCCGGCGCTCCCGGCTGCTGGAGGAGCACCTGGTGGGCAAGGGCGTGATGGCCCTGGTCGAGCTGGCGCCGGCCGAACTGGCCGACCGGCTGGCCGGCCACCCGGGTGTGACGGTGGCCGTGCACTCCTCGCCACGCGCCACCGTGGTGGCCGGTGGCGAGGAAGCGGTGGACGCGCTGATCGCCCGACTGGAGGCCGAGGGTCTGATGGCCCGCCGGATCAAGGGCGCCCAGGGCGCCGGGCACAGTCCGGCCGTCGACCCGCTGCTGCCGCTGATCCGCGAGGCGCTCGCCGACCTCGCCCCGAACGAGCCGGAGCTGCCCGTCTACAGCACCGCGCTGGCCGACCCCCGGAAGGCCGTCGCCTTCGACGCGGACTACTGGGCGGCCAACGCACGCAACCCGGTCCGCTTCACAGACGCGGTGCTCGCCGCCGCCCAGGACGACCACCGGGTCTTCCTGGAGGTCTCGCCGCACCCGATCGTCACCCAGTCGATCACCGAGACCCTGGCCGACGCCGGTGTCGACGGCGCGCTGGTCACCGGAACGCTGCGCCGGGACCAGGCCGAGGGCGAGGCGCTGCTCGCCGCGCTCGCCCATCTGCACGCCCACGGAGTCCCGTTCGACTGGGCCGGACTGCACCCGGGAGGCCGGCTCACCACCCTGCCCGGCTACCCCTGGCAGCACGAGCGCCACTGGTACACGTCCTCCGGCAGCGGGCGGGCGGCGCACGACACCAGCGGCCACCCGCTCCTGGGCGCCGGTGTGCGGCTGCCCGGTTCGCCCGTCCAGCACGCCTGGCAGAGCGTCATCGGCACCGACCGGCTGCCCTGGCTGGCCGACCACAGCACCGAGGGCGTCGCCGTGCTGCCGGGCACCGCGTACTGCGAGATGGCGCTGGCCGCGGCGGCGGAGGCGTTCGACGTCGCGGTGACGGAGGTGACCCTGCACGACGTCGAGTACCTCCAGGTGCTCACCCTCGGTGAGCCGACCGCCGTCACCACCGTCCTCACCGAGGAGGGCACCGGGCGCGGCCGGGTCGAGATCGCGGTCCGCACCGCGGCCGGCGAGTGGGTCCGCCACGCCCGGGCCGGGGTGCGCGTCGAGGACGCGGGCGAACGCGGGGTGCACGACCTCGCCGGGCTGATCGACCGTCACCCGGATCGGCAGGACGCGCAGCAGCTCTACACGCGGCTGCGTCGGGCGGGTCAGCAGCACGGCCCGGCCTTCGCCGGGGTCGGCGCCGTCCGCACCGCGCCCGGCGCGGCCGACGCGCTGGGCGAGGTCGCGCTCCCGGGCAGCGCCCGGGCGGGCGCGCGCGGCGTACACGTCCACCCGGCCCTGCTCGACGCCTGCTTCCAGGTGCTCGGCGCGGTGCCGGGAGCGGCCGACGCCCTGGCGGCCAACGACGACGAGAACGGCGTGCTCCTGCCGGCCGGCCTCGCCACGCTGCGGGTCTGGGGCGCCCCGGCCACCGGCGTGTTCTGCCGTGCCACGGTCGAACTCCCGGCGGCCGGCGAGGCCGAGGGCACCGCGCTGATCGGCCGCGTCGAGCTGCTCGATGCCGAGGGCGCGGTCGTCCTCGAGGCGGACGGTGTCCGATTGGTCTGGCTGCGTCGCGCCGAGGCCGCCGCGCGGGTGGCCGCGCTGTTCCACGAACTGACCTGGCAGCCCGCCGCGCTGGCCCCGGCCGAGACGTCACCCGGCGGGCGGCACCTGCTGGTCGCCGAGGACCCGGCCGACCCGCTGGTGCTCGCGCTCGCCGAGCGCCTGACGGACGCCCAGGTGCTGGCCGCCGACACCCTCGACGCCGCGACAGCCGCCCCGCTCGCCGCCGCCGGGCCGAGCGCCGTGGTCGTCCTGCCGCGTTCCCGCGAGCACGACGACGCCCTCCGGGCGGCCGACCCCGAGGCCGCCCTGGCACTGGCCGAGCGACGGGTCGCCCGGCTGACCGCCCTCGCCCGGGGCCTGGTCGAGGCCGAGGCGGCGACCCGGCTCTGGGTGGCCGCGGAGGCCTCCCAAGCGGTGGCCGCCGGCGAGCCGGTCGCCCCCGAACAGGCCGCGCTGCGCGGGCTGGTGCGCACCCTCGGCTGGGAGCACCCCGAGCTGCGCGCCACCCTGGTCGACCTCGGGTCGGCCCCGGTCCCGGAACGGGCCGCCGCGCTCCTCGCGGAGCTGGCCGCCGACACGTCCGAGGACGACGTCGCCTTCCGCGACGGAGTGCGTCAGGTCGCCCGGCTGACCGCTGCTCCCCGGCCGCTCGACGCCCCGGCGCGCCGGCGGCTCGGCGCGCAGGGCACGGCCTTCCGCCTGGAGAGCACCGACCCGGGCGTGCTCGACTCGGTCCGGCCGGTGTACCGGGAGCGCGTGCGCCCGGGCACGGGAGAGGTCGAGATCCGGGTCGAGGCGGCCGGCGTCAACTTCAGCGACGTGCTCAAGTCCATGGGCTGGTACCGGATGCCCGAGGGCGACCGGCGCGAGCTGCACCTGGGTGGCGAGTGCGCGGGTGTCGTCACCGCCGTCGGTCCCGACGTGGTGGACCTCGCCGTCGGCGACCGGGTGGTGGCGATCGCCTTCCACGCCTTCGCCTCACACGCCGTCACCCGTCGGGAGCTGGTGGTCCGGCTGCCCGAGCACCTGGACGCCGAGACCGCCGCCGCCCTGCCCACCGCGTACGGCACCGCCTGGTACGGCCTGGTGGAGGCGGGCCGGCTGGCGACCGGGGAGCGGGTGCTGATCCACTCCGCCTCCGGCGGCGTCGGCCTCGCCGCCGTCGCCATCGCCACCGCGCGCGGCGCCGAGGTGTACGCCACGGCCGGCAGCGAGGCCAAGCGGGCGTTCCTCCGCGACCTGGGCGTGCGCCACGTGCTGGACTCGCGCAGCGCCGACTGGGCCGACCGCCTGGCCGAGCTGACCGCCGGAGCCGGTGTCGACGTCGTCCTCAACTCCCTCCCGGGCGACGCGATCCGGCGCGGCATCGAGTCGCTCGCCCCCGGCGGGCGGTTCGTCGAGCTGGGCAAGCGCGACATCCACGAGGACCTACGGCTGGGGCTGCTCCCGTTCGCCCGGGCGCTGACCCTCACCGCCGTCGACTTCGACCTGCTCACCCGCACCCGCCCCGAGGTCGTCGGCCGCATCCTGCGCGAGACGGTCCGTCTGGTGGCCGAGGGGAGCCTCGCCCGGCTGCCGTACACCGCCCACCCGCTGTCCGGGACGGTGACGGCGTTCCGCACCATGGCCGCCGCCGAGCACATCGGCAAGCTGGTGATCACGGTGGAGGGTCATACCCCGGCCGAGGCCGAGACCCGCGCGGGCGGCACGCCGCTCACCCGCCCTGACGGCGCGTACGTGATCAGCGGCGGGCTGACCGGCATCGGCCTGGAGACGGCCCGCTGGCTGGCCGCCGAGGGTGCGGGGGCCCTCGTGCTGAACGGGCGGACCGCGCCCGGGGAGCACGCCGCCGAGGTGATCGCGCAGCTGCGGGCGGCCGGTGTGCGGGTCGACGTGGTGCTCGGTGACGTGTCCGAGCCGGGCACCGCGGAACGCCTGACCGAGGCCGCCCGCGCGGACGGCCGGACGCTGCGCGGCGTGGTGCACTCGGCGGCGGCGCTGGACGACGCGGCGGTACTCGCCCAGACCCCGGAGAAGCTGCACCGGGCCTGGCTGCCCAAGGCGGCCGGCGCCTGGCGGCTGCACGCGGCGGCCGACGGGCCGGATCTGGACTGGTGGGTGGGCTACTCCTCCACCGCGGCCCTGTTCGGCGTCGCCGGCCAGAGCAACTACGCCGCCGCCTGCGCCTACCTGGACGGCCTGGCCCAGTGGCGCCGGTCCCGGGGACTGCCGGCCCTGACCATCGACTGGGGGCCGTGGGCGGTCGTCGGAGGCGGCCAGGACCTCGCCGAGCGCGGCTACCGGACGATCCGGCCGGAGGAGGGCTTCGCCGCCCTCGCGACCCTGCTCGCCGAGGGCCGCACCCGCACCGGCGTGCTGGACTTCGACCCGGCGACCTGGTTCGCGTCCTTCCCGGCCGCGGCCGCCTCGCCGGTCTACGACCTGGCCCGCAGGGCCGACGGCGAGCACCCGGCCGCACCCGCGCACCGGCTGCCCGCCGAACTGGCCGCGGCCGCGCCCGGCCCCGAGCGCCGCCGGCTGCTGGCGGACCACCTGACCGACCACCTGCGCACCGTGCTGCGGCTCGGCTCCGCCCCGATCGACACCGAGGCGCCGTTCTCGGTCTTCGGCATCGACTCGCTCATGGCGCTGGAACTGCGCAACCGCCTGGAGGGCAGCCTCGGGCTGAAGCTGCCCGCCACCCTGTTCTGGGCCCACCCGACGCCCGCCGCCCTGGCCGTCAACCTCGCCGAGCGGCTCGGTCTGGAGCTGGAGCCGGCCGTCGAGTCCGTCCCCGAACCCGTTTCCGACGCCCAGCCGTACGCACTCACCGCGCAGGACGACGACCTGCTCGCCCAGATCCTGCTGGCGGCCGGTACCGAAGCCGCCGAGGGCACCCCGGAGGAGTCCGCCTCATGACCGATCTGACCGCACTCATCGACCGCCTCACCCCGCAGGCCCGCGCCGCGCTGCTCCAGCGCCTGGGCGGGCCGGACGCGGGCGCCTCCGCCACCCGGGAGAGCCGGGAGACCGCCGAGCCGATCGCGCTGATCGGCATCGGCTGCCGCTACCCGGGCGATGTCGCCTCCCCGGTGGACTTCTGGCAGCTGGTCACCGAGGGCCGCGACGCGATCGGCCCCTTCCCGGCCGAACGCTGGGGCGCCACCCCGATCACCGGCCTGCCCGCGCAGGACCCGCAGTCCGCCAACCCCATCCGCAGCGGCGGCTTCATCCGGGACGCCGAGGGGTTCGACGCCGCTTTCTTCGGCATCTCCCCGAGCGAGGCGACCGGGATGGACCCCCAGCAGCGGGTCCTGCTGGAGGTGGCCTGGGAGGCGCTGGAGCACGCCGGGGTGGCCCCGCGCGGGCTCTCCGGCAGCCGAACCGGCGTCTACGCGGGCATCGCGGCCCCGGACTACCTGGTGGAGCGCCTGCACGACCCCACCACCCGGGGTGACCTGCACACCATCAGCGGCGCGATCCACAGCACGGCCGTCGGTCGGGTGTCCTACCTGCTCGACCTGCGCGGCCCGGCCGTCGCGGTCGACACCGCCTGCTCCTCCTCGCTGGTCGCCGTCCACCTGGCCTGCCAGGCGCTGCGGAGCGGCGACACCGACCTGGCGCTGGCCGGCGGCGTGCACGTGATCAGCTCGGTGCTCACCAGCTTCGGGCTCTCCTCGTCCGGGCTGGCCGGTCAGGACGGCCGGTGCAAGACCTTCGACGCCGCCGCCGACGGAATCGCCCGGGCCGAGGGCTGCGGGGTCGTGGTGCTCAAGCGGCTCGCCGACGCCGAGCGCGACGGGGACCGCGTGCTCGCGGTGATCCGGGGCAGCGCGGTCAACCAGGACGGCCGCTCCACCAGCCTGACCGCCCCCTCCGTGCAGGCCCAGAAGGACGTGCTGGCCGCGGCGTTGCGCCGTGCCGGGGTCCGGGCCGAGCAGGTCGGCCTGGTGGAGACGCACGGCACCGGCACGGTGCTCGGCGACCCGATCGAGGTGGAGGCGCTCGCCGCCGTCTACGGGCCGGGCGGGCGCGGCTCCTGCGCACTCGGCGCGGTCAAGACCAACATCGGGCACAGTGAGGAGGCCGCGGGCGTGGCCGGTCTGATCAAGGCCGTGCTGGCGCTGAACGCCGGGATCGTCCCGCCCAACCTGCACTTCCGCACGCTCAACCCGAACATCGACCTCGACGGCACCCGGCTGGTCGTGCCGCAGCGGGCGATGGACTGGCCGGTGCCCGGCGAGCAGCGGTACGCCGCGGTGTCCGCCTTCGGCATGGGCGGCACCAACGCCCACGTGGTGCTCTCCACCCCGCCCTCCGCGCGGCGGCCCGTCGTGGGACCGGACACCCCGGCGCTGCTGCCGTTGTCGGCGGGCTCGCCGGGCGCTCTGCGGGCGGGCGCCCGGCGGCTGGCGGACTGGCTGGAGGGCCCGGGCCGGGCGGTGCCGCTCGTCGACGTCGCGTACACCCTGGCCCGGCGCTCGGCGCTGGACGAGCGGCTGGTGGCCGTCGTCCCCGAGGCCCCTGCCGAACTGCCCGCCCTGCTGCGCGGGTTCGCGGACGGTGAGACGCTGACCGGTCTGGCGTCCGGTTCCGTGCTGCCCGCCGCGCGCGCCGGATCGGTCTGGGTGTTCCCCGGGCAGGGTGGCCAGTGGGCCGGGATGGGGCGCGAACTGCTCGCCGCGGAAGCGGAGTTCGCCAAGACCGTGGACGAGATCGACCCGCTGGTGCGGGAGGCGGCCGGCTTCTCGGTGCGCGAGCTGCTCGCCGAGGGGGCCGACCCGGACACCTCCCTGGCTCTGTGCCAGCCGCTGATCTTCACCGTGCAGGTGGCCCTGGCCCGTACGTGGATGGCCCACGGGCACCGGCCGGCGGCCGTGCTCGGCCACTCGATGGGCGAGGTCGCCGCCGCCGTGGTGGCCGGCGGGCTGTCGCTCGCCGACGCCGTCCGGGTGATCTGCCTGCGCTCCGACCTGGGGGCGAACAGGCTGGCCGGACAGGGCATGATGGCCCTGGTCGAGCTGTCCGCCGAGGAGACGGAGGCAAGGCTCGCCGGGGCGGACGACGTCTCGGTGGCGGTGCTCTCCGGCCCGCAGGCCACCGTCGTCTCCGGCGCCGCCGCCACCGTCGCCCGCCTGGTCGAGCAGTGGAGCGCCGAGGGCCTGCTCACCCGGCAGATCAAGGGCGTGACCTTCGCCTCGCACTCACCGCAGGTCGACTCCCTGCTCCCGGAGCTGCGCGAGCGGCTGGCCGACCTGCGCCCGCAGGCCCCGGACGTCCGGTTCTACTCCACGGCAGCGGTGGCCGGGCCGCGTGCCCAGGTGGTGTTCGACGGCGACTACTGGGCGGACAACCTGCGCAACCCGGTGCGCTTCGCCGACGCCGTCACCGCCGCCGTCGAGGACGGCCACCAACTGTTCGTGGAGATCTCGCCGCACCCGATCACCGAGCCGCAGATCACCGCGACCGCGACCGCCGTCGGGTCCCCGGAGGTCGTGGTCATCCCCTCGATCCGCCGGCACGCGCCCGAGCGGGCGACCCTGCTGGCCCACCTGGGCCTGGCACACGCCCACGGCCTGCCGGTCGTCCTGCCGCTGCCGCCGACCGGGTGCCTGGCGGACGTCCCCACCACCGCTTGGGAGCACCGCCGGTACTGGCTGCGCGAGACGGCGGCCCAGCCGGCGCCCCGCGCCGACCTGCACCCGCTGCTCGGCGTCCACCTGGCCGTGCCGGGCACGGTGACCCGGCACCTGTGGCAGGCGGAGCTGAACCCGGCGACGCTGCCCTGGTTGGCCGACCACCGGGTCAACGACCTGCCGGTGCTGCCCGGTACGGCCTACTGCGAACTGGCCCTGGCCGCCGCCGTTGAGGCGTTCGGCGTGCCGGCCCAGCGGATCGCGCTGAGTGACATCGACTACCAGGCGCTGCTGCTGCTCGCCGATCCGGTCACCGTCACCGTCAGCCTGCGACCGGACGGCGCGGAGGGGGCCGTCGTCGAGATCCTCTCGCCCGGCCCCGGGCCGGAGGGACGCACCGTCCACGCCACCGCACGCGCCCGGCTGCTGCCTGCCGGGGACCCGGCCCCTTCGGTCACGCGCGACCTGGCGGCGCTGATCGCCGAACACCCCGACCGGCGCAGCGACCCCGAGGAGCTCTACCGCCGGATGCGGGCCTCCGGCCAGTACCACGGTCCGGCCTTCCGGGGCACCGCCGAGCTGCTGCTGGCAGCCCCGGACGCCGACGGCGCACGCTCCGTCATGTCCCGACTGGCGCGGCCGGAGGAGGCCACCGCCAACCCGATGCTGCACACCCACCCGGCGCTGCTGGACGGCTGGTTCCACCTGATCGCCGCCGCCGTCCTGGACCGCCCCGAGAGCTACCTGCCGGCCGGTCTGGGCACCCTGCGCCTGTACGGCTCCCCGGACCGGGCCGCCTACGCCCGGGCCCGGCTGTCCGTGGCGGACGGCGGGGCCGGGCTGCTCGCCGACGTCGAACTGCTCGACTCCGAGGGACGGGTGGTGATCGAAGCCGGCTCGATCCTGCTGCGCGAGGTGGCGCCCGCGGACCTGCCGACCACCAACCGCGGCAAGCTGTTCCGGCTCGACTGGGAGCCGGCGCAGCCACCCGGGGGAGCGGGCCGCACCGGTACGGTCCTGCTGCTGGGGGAGGCCGGCGAGACCGCCGCGGCCCGCCTCGCCCTGGAGGGCGCCGGGCGCCCCTGCCTCGTCGCCGAGCCGGGTGGACTCCCGGAGCTCGAACCGGGAACGACCGACGTGGTCATGCTGCTGACCGCCCCCGGGACGGGCGCCGACCCGGTCGCCGAGGCCGAGTCCCGGGTGCTTCTGGTCGTGCGGACGGCCGCCGACCTGGCGGCCGCCCGGCTCGCCCCGGGCTCCGAACGCCCCCGGCTCCGGCTGGTCACCCGGGGGGCCCGTGTGCTGGGTGCGGGCGAGGTGCCCGACCTCGCCCAGGGTGCCCTGCGCGGGATCGCCCGCAGCCTGGTGCTGGAACTGCCCGAACTGCGCACCACCCTGGTCGACCTCGACCCGGCCGCGTCCGACTTCGCCGACCTGGCGGTCGAACTCGCCACGGCCCCGGATCAGGACGACGAGATCGCCTGGCGCGGCGGCACCCGTCACCTCGCCCGGCTGCGTCGGATCGACACCGCCCCGGGCACCCCGGAACACCCGGTGGTCCGCCCCGGTGGTGGGTACGTGGTCACCGGCGGCCTGAGCGGGGTCGGCCGCCACACGGCCGGCTGGCTGGCCGCGCAGGGCGCGGGCTGCGTGGTGCTCAACGCCCGTTCCGAGCCGGACGCGCAGACCCTCGCCGAGATCGAGCGGATCCGCGCCCTGGGCACCGACGTGCGCGTCGTTCGCGGCGACATCTCCGAGGAGGGCACCGCCGAACGCCTGGTCGCGGAAGTCGCCTCCGCGGGCGCGCCGCTGCTCGGGGTGGTCCACTCCGCAGTGGCGCTGGACGACTGCGTCCTCGCCAATCTGGACGCGCACCGCTTGGCCACCGTCTGGCGGCCCAAGGCGCTCGGCGCCTGGCGGCTGCACCGGGCCACCGAGGGGACCGAACTCGACTGGTGGGTGGGGTACTCTTCGATCGCCTCGTTCATCGGTGCGGCGGGCCAGGCCAACTACGCGGCGGCCAACGCCTTCCTGGACACGCTCGCCGAGTGGCGTGCGGCCACCGGGCGCCCCGCCCTCAGCGTCAACTGGGGCGGCTGGGCAGAGATCGGCCGGGCCCGCGACCTCAGCCACGAGGCATTCCCGATGATGCGGCCCGCCGAGGGCATGTCCGCCCTCGCCGAGCTGATCGGCCGGGGCCTGCCGGGCGCCGCCGCGATGCGGGTCGAACCGTCGGCGCTGGTGCGCACCATGCCGGAGACCGCCCGTTCGTCCTTCTTCGCCCCACTGGTGGCGGAGGCCGGGCAGACCGAGTCCGCCGACGGGTGGTCGGGAGCACGGGCACTGCGCGCGCTGCCGCCCGAGCGGCTGCGCGAGGCGGTCGCCGACCGGCTGCGCGAGCGGGTCGCCGGAATCCTCGGCCACCGGGCAAGCGATCTGAGCCGGCGTCAGCCGCTCACCAGACTCGGCCTCGACTCGCTGATGGCCGTCAAGACCAAGAACGCCGTCCTCGCCGACTTCGGCGTCACCCTGGCCGTCGCCCGCCTGCTCCAGGGCGCTTCCCTCGGTGACATGACCGAGCAGATCGTCGGTGAACTCGGCTCCGGCTCCGGGGCGGCAGAACCGTCGGCCCCCTCCGGAGCGATGGCCCAGGCGCAGGAGCGCGCCCGTGCCCGCCGGACGGCCCGTACCAACCCGCGGAGGAACCGGTGACCTGGAACCCCACAGTCGAGAGCCCCGACGACGTCGAGGGCATCGCGATCATCGGCATGGCCGGGCGCTTCCCCGGCGCGCGCGACCTGGACGAGTACTGGGCCAACCTGCGGGCCGGCCGGGAGAGCGTCGTCGACGTTCCCGAGGAGGTGCTGGTCGCCGAGGGCGTCCCGCGCGAGCTGCTGGACGATCCGAACTACGTGCGCCGGGCCGCTCCGATCGACGGTGTCGGCGAGTTCGACGCCGAGTTCTTCGGCTTCACCCCGCAGGCGGCCCGCACCATGGACCCGCAGCAGCGGCTCTTCCTCCAACTGTGCTGGCACGCCCTGGAGGACGGCGCGTTCGACCCGTACCGCTTCGACGGTGCGGTGGGCGTCTTCGGGACCAGCTCGCTCAGCTCGTACCTGCTCTACAACCTGTTCTCCCGGCGTGACCTGCGCACCCTGATGGGCGGGGGCCTCGGCCTGGAGCTCGTCCAGCTGGTCGGCGGGAACGACCCCAACTTCATCGCCACCCGGGTCTCCCACAGCCTGGACCTGCGCGGACCCTCACTCGGTGTGCAGACCGCCTGCTCCAGCGGGCTGACGGCGGTCCACCTGGCCTGCCAGAGCCTGCTGAGCGGCGAGTGCGACCTGGCGCTGGCCGGCGGGGTCTCGCTGCGCGTGCCGCACCGGGCCGGCTACCTGTACGACCAGGGCGCGATCATGTCCCCGGACGGTCGCTGCCGCCCGTTCGACGAGCACGCCGAGGGCACCCTCTTCGGCAGCGGCGGCGGGGCCGTGCTGCTCAGGCCGCTGGCCGACGCGATCGAGGCCGGCGACCCGGTCCGGGCCGTCATCAGGGGCTCGGCGATCAACAACGACGGCTCGCGCAAGATGGGCTTCACCGCGCCCAGCATCGACGGTCAGGCCCAGGTGATCGCCGAGGCGCTGGCCGTGGCCGGCGTCGACCCGGCCACTGTCGGGTACATCGAGGCCCACGGCACCGGCACCCCGCTCGGCGACCCGATCGAGGTCGCCGCGCTCCACACGGTGTTCGGCACCGACCGGGTCGAGCCCTGCCGGATCGGTTCGGTGAAGTCCAACATCGGGCACCTGGAGGTGGCCGCCGGGCTGGCCGGCCTGATCAAGGCGGTGCTCGCCCTGGAGCACCGCGAGCTGCCGCCGACCCTGCACTACACCCGGCCCAACCCCGAACTCGACCTGTCCGCGACCGGATTCACCGTGGTGGACGCGCTCACCCCGTGGCCCTCGGCGCACCCCCGGCGGGCCGGCGTCAGCGCGTTGGGTGTCGGCGGTACCAACGCGCACGTCGTCCTGGAGGAAGCCCCCGCGCGCCCGCAGCCGCCGGCCGCCGCCGCACCGGAACCCGGAGTGCTGCTGGTCAGCGCCCGGGACGAGGAGCAACTCAAGCTCGCCGGCGAGCAGTTGGCCGACCGGCTGGACCGCGGTGACCTGCCGGGGCTGGACCAGGTCGCCGCCACCCTGGCCGACGGCCGCCACCCGCAGCCCCACCGCCGGGCGGTCGTCGCGGCCACCTGCGCCGAGGCCGCCGAGGCGCTGCGCACCCCGGGACACCCGGCGGGGTACGCCGGGACGCCCGCCGGCGAGGAGCCCACCGCCGTCCTGCTGATGCCCGGCCAGGGCGCCCAGTACCCCGGGATGACCCGGGGCCTGTACCGGAGCGACCCCGCCTACCGCGCGCACTTCGACCGGTCGGCCGAGGGCCTGTCCGACCTGCTCGGGGTGGACGTCGGCGCCGCCTGCCTCGGTGACGACGCGCGGGCGCTGCACCGCACCGATGTCGCCCAGGCCGCGCTGTTCACCGTCGAGTACGCGCTGGCCCGCCGCCTGGACGAGTACGGGATCACCCCCGCCGCGCTCGTCGGCCACAGCATCGGCGAGTACGCGGCGGCCTGCCTGGCCGGCGTGTTCTCGCCCGAGGACGCGCTGCGGGTGGTCGCCGCGCGCGGCCGGCTGATGCGCGAGGCCGGTCCCGGGGCGATGCTCACCGTGGGGCTGTCCGAGGAGGACGCCGCGGCGGAGCTGGTCGGCACCGGCCTGGAGGTCGCCGCCGTCAACGCCCCCGGCTCCTGCGTGGTGGCCGGCCCCGAGGAGGCCGTCGAGCGCCTCGCGCGGCGACTGGCCGAGCGGGCGGTGACGGTGCGCCGGCTGCACACCGCGCACGCCTTCCACACCACGGCGCTCGCCGAGGCGGCCGGCCACTTCGCCGAGGCCATCGCGGACGTCCGGCTGCACGCCCCCCGGCTGCCGCTGGTGTCCGCCGTGACGGGCGAGTGGCTGGCCGGGCGCGAAGCCGTCGACCACCGGCACTGGGCCCGCCAGATCAGGCGGCCGGTGCGGTTCGCGGACGCGCTGCGCACCGTGCTCGCCGAGCCGGGCCGGGTGCTGGTCGAGTGCGGCCCGGGCCGCACCCTGACCACCTTCGCCCGGCGCAGCGACACCTGGGGCGAGGCCCACCGCGCGGTGCGGCTGGTGCGCCACCCCGAGGAGGAGCGGGACGACCGGCAGACCTTCCTGCTCGGCCTCGGCGCGCTCTGGACGGCCGGCCTGGCGCCCGACTGGGGCACCGACCCGGTCGGGCCCCGGATCTCCCTGCCCGGCTACCCGTTCAAGCGCGTCGAGCACTGGATCGACCCCGGTTTCGCGCCGGCCGCCGTCCGGTCACCCGAGACCGCGGGTGACGAGCCGGCGCCGGCCCCGCCGGTGGCCGCACCGTCCGCCCCCGACCCGGCGGGCACGACGCGGGCGGTCGTCGAGCAGGTCATCGCCGGGATCTGGTCCGAAGTGCTCGGCATCCCCGACCTCGGCCCCCACGACAACTTCTTCGACCTGGGCGGGGACTCCGTGGTCGCCGTCCAGGCGGCCTCCCGGGCGACCCGGGCCGGCTACCCGCTGACTCCGCAGGAGCTGTTCCGTCACCAGACAGTGGCCGCGGTCGCCGAGGCGCTCCTCGGCACCGCGGGGGAGCAGGCGGCGCCGGACGCGGGGCAGCGGCTCCGCACCGGCGAGGAGTACCCGCCGCTGACGCCCACCCAGTGGTGGGTGGCCGAGCGGGCGGGGGAACGGCTGGGCGCGTTCGCCGTCCCGCTGCTGCTGGACGTCGCCCCGCAGGTGCCCACCGAGGCGGTAGCCGGCGCGTTGGCGGCGGTGGTCGCCCATCACGAGGCGCTGCGGCTGCGCCTGCGACGACGCGACGGCCTCTGGGAGCAGCGGATCGCCCCGGTGGAGGAGGCCGGAGCAGCTGTCCCGGTGCTCGCCGTGCCGGACACCGACGACGCCACGCTGGGCGCCGCCCTGGCCGACCTCGGCCGCGATCTGGGCACGCTGCGCGGGCCGCTGCTGAGGGCCGCCGTGCTCGACCCCGGGGAGGGCGGAACACGCCGCCTCGCGTTGGTGCTCCACCACTTCCTGGTGGACAACGCCTCCGAGAGGATCCTCCTGGAGGACCTGACCACCGCCTGCACGCAGCTCGCCGAGGGCGGGCAGCCGCAGCTCCCGCCGGTGGCCACACCGTGGTCGGCCTGGGCGGGCTGGCTGGCGGGCCGGGTCACCGACCGCGAGGTGCTCGGCGAACTGGGTGACTGGCTGGCACTGCTGGACACCGAGGCGGCCGTCGGCCCACCCACCCGGGAGCGGCCGGGGTCCACCGACATCCAGCTGGTGACGGCGGAGCTGGACGAGCGCGCGGTCGAGGAGCTGACCCGGCTCCAGCGCGAACGGCGCACCCAGCTCGACGAGTTCCTGCTCGGCGCGGTGGCCGTCGCGGTCGCCGAGGCGACCGGCACCGACGGCGTGCTGCTCGACGTCGAGGGCCACGGCCGGGCAGCCACCCCCGGGTGGCTGGACCTCGGCCGCACCATCGGCACCTGCACCACTCTCCACCCGGTGTCGGTGAGGGTCGGCCGCAAGGGAGTGGACGGCGCGGTCTCCGCCGCCCGCCAGGCCCTGCGGGCCACCAGGGGCGAGGGCCTGGGCTACGGCGTCCTGCGCGCCCTGCACGCCCCCTCGGCGGCCCGCCTGGCCGCCCGGCCCGCGCCGGAGCTGCTGGTGAGCTACCTCGGCACGGTGACGTACGACGCGGTGGCCGAGCTGACGGACGGTCCGCTGCGCCCGTCGGCCGGGGTGGGCCTGTCCGCCCGGCTGGTGCCCGCCTGCCTGGCCCACGGCTCGGAGCTGCGGGCCTACCTCCACCGGGGCCGGCTCCACCTGGACTGGTGGTTCGACCAGGGCCGCTACGACCGGGCCCTGGTGCAGCGGACCTGCGACCGCGCCCTGGTGGCGCTGCGCGACCTCGTCCGCACCAGCCCCCCGCCACGGGCCGGGGCAGCCGCGGCTTCGCCGTGGCAGGACGTGAGCAATGACGATCTCAAGGTGCTGTTCGGTGAACAGCGCGGAAATGTGTGAGGACCAGCTATGAACGCCCGTGACACCGAGGACATCCACGGCCTCTCGCCGATGCAGGAAGGCCTGCTCTTCCACACCCTGCAGAACCCCGACCGCGCCATGTACGTCCAGCAGCTCGCCCACTCCTACCTGGGCACCCTGGACGTGGCCGCGCTGCGCGCGGCCTGGCAGACCGTGGTCGACCGCCACTCCGTCCTGCGCAGTTCGTTCGCCTGGGAGCGCCTGGACAAGCCGCTCCAGCTGGTGCACCGCCAGGTGCCGGTGGAGTTCACCGAGCTGGACTGGACCGGCCTGGACGAGGCCGGGCGCGCCGAGCGCGAGCAGCGGCTGCTCCAGGAGGACCGAGAGCGCGGCTTCGACCTCGCCGCGCCCCCGCTGATGCGCTTCTACCTGGCCCGGCTGGGCGAGGACCGGCACCGCTTCGTGGTCAGCGTCCACCACCTGATCCTGGACGGCTGGTCCACCGGCGTGGTGCTGCGCGAGGTGGCCGCCGCCTACACCGCGCTGAGCGCGGGCCGGACCGTCGAGCTGCCCGAGCCGCGACCGTTCCGCGCCTACGTGGACTGGCTGCGCGGAAAGGACCCGGACCGCGCCGAGACGCACTGGCGCCGGGAGCTCAAGGGCGTCACCGGCCCGACCCCGCTGCTGGCCGACGCCCGGCCCGGTGCGGGCGGCGGCGAACAGCACGTGCGGGCCCTCGAGCTGTCCGAGGCGGACGCCGCGGCGGTCCTGGCCGCCGCCCGCGAGCGCCGGCTCACCCTCGGCACCTTCGTCCAGGGCGCCTGGGCACTGCTGCTCGCCCGCTACGCCGGCACCGCGGAGGCCGTCTTCGGCACCGTCTCCGCCGGCCGTCCGGCCGAGCTGGAGGGCTCCGAGGAGATGGTCGGCCTTTTCGTCAACACCCTTCCGACCCGTGTTCCGGTGGACCCGGCGGCGCGGGTCGGCGAGTGGCTGACCGACCTCCAGGAGGCGGTGGTGGCCACCCGCGAGCACGAGCACGTGCCGCTGACCCACATCCAGGAGTGGAGCGACGTCCCGGCCGGCACCGAGCTGTTCGAAACGGTCCAGGTGGTGCAGAACGCCCTCGACCCGTCGGTGCTCTTCGAGCGGTTCGCCGACCTGGAGGTGGCCGACCCGGTCTACTTCACCCGCACCAGCTTCCCGCTCACGCTCGCCGTGGTCCCCGGGGACCGGCCGCTGCTGCGCGTCATGTACGACTCCGAGTGGCTGTCCGACGCGATGGCCGAGCGACTGCTCGGCCATCTCGCCGCGCTGCTCGCCGAGCTGGCCGGTGACCCGGAGCGTACGCTCGGCCGGCTGCCGATGCTCACCCCCGGCGAGCTCGCCGAGCTGACCGGCGACGGCACGGCGGCCGAGCAGCCGGTCTCGCCGGTCGAGGTGGCCGCCGAGCACGCCCGGAGCCGTCCGGAGGCGATCGCCGTCTCCTCGGCCACCCGCACCCTCACGCGGGCCGAGCTGGAGTCCGCCGCCAACCGGCTGGCCCGCCACCTCGCCGGCCGGGGCGCGGGCAGCGGCGCCGTGGTCGCCGTCCTGCTGGCCGACCCGGTCGACGCGCTCACCGCGCAGCTGGCGGCCTGGAAGATCGGCGCCGTGGCCGCCCCGCTGGACGCGGCCCTCGACGCGCCCGCGCTCTGCGCCCTCCTCCAGGACCTGCGCCCGGCAGTCCTGTTGGCCGCCCCCGGTGCCGAGGCGCCGTCCGGGGACCACCGGGTGGTCCGTCTCGACGCCGAGGCACTGGCCGGCTGCTCCGACGCCCCGCTGGACCACGCGCCCCGGGGCACCGACCTCGCCCAGGCCGCCGTCAGCGCCGGTACCGAGGACGTTCCCAAGGCCGCCCTGCTCGACCACGCGGTCCTCGGCGCCGCCGCCGCCGCGCTGGCCGGGGCGCTCGGCCTGGGCGAGGACGACGCCGTGCTGCGCCACGCGCCGGCCGACTCCTACCTGGCGCTGGTGGAGGTGCTGGCGGCCCTGGCCACCGGGGCCCGGCTCGCCGTCCCGGCCGCACGGGCCTGTGGTGACGCCGCCGTCACCGCCGGCTCGGTCGCGGACGCGGTCAGGGAGACCGGTGCGACCTGCGCCGTGCTCACCCCGGCCGTGCTCGGCGCGCTGGACCCGCAGGCCGCGCCGCGCACGCTGGTGGTCACCGGTGAGCGCCTGCCGACCGGACGGGCCGCCGCCTGGGCCGGGACCGGCCGGACGGTGGTCTCGCTCTACGGCTCGGTCGAGACGGCCGGTGCGGCCGCTGCCGGCCGCACCACCGCGGCCGGCAGCGAGCCCGTCCGCCCGCTGGCCGGGCGCCGTGCGTACGTCCTCGGGCCCGAGGGAATCCCGCTGCCCGCCGGTGTGGCCGGTGAGCTGTACCTGGCCGGCCCGTCGCTGTCCCGCGGCTACCTCAACCGGCCGTCGCTGACCGTCCAGTCCTACCAGTCCGACCCGTTCGCCCCGGCCGGTCCGGAGCGGATGTTCCGCACCGGGGACCTGGCCCGCCGGACGGAGGACGGCGGTCTGGAACTGCTCGGCCGGGTGTCCGAGCGGATCACCGTGGCCGGCCGCAGCGCCCACCCCGCCCGGGTCGCCGACCTGCTCGGCGCCCACCCGGGGGTGGCCGCCGGCGCGGTCGCGGCCCGGGACGGGCAGGAGGGCCCCGGACTGACCGGCTACCTGGTGCCCGCCGAATCCGGCCCCGAGGGCGCCGACCGCCACGACCAGGTCGGCCAGTGGCGGCAGATCTACGAGCACACCTACGCCGACCGCGCCGACACCGGCGACGTGGAGTTCAACATCGTCGGCTGGAACAGCACCTTCACCGGGGGCGCGATCCCCGAGGAGGAGATGCGCGAGTGGCAGCAGGCCACCCTGGCGCAGCTCCGTGCCCAGCCGGGCGAGCGGATCCTGGAGATCGGCTGCGGCACCGGCATGCTGCTGCTGCCGCTCTCCCGCGAGCGTGCCCAGTACTGGGGCACCGACCTGTCGCCCGCTGCCCTCGACTACGTCCGCGAGCAGCTGGCCGCCCCCGCGTACGCGAACGCCGACGTCACCCTGCTGGAGCGCGAGGCGCAGGACTTCACCGGCATTCCCGAGGGCCACTTCGACCTGGTCGTGATCAACTCGGTGATCCAGTACTTCCCGGACGACGCCTACCTGCGGCGGGTGCTGGACAACGCGGTGCGTGCCCTGCGCCCCGGCGGGCGGATCTTCGCCGGCGACATCCGCAACCTCGCCACGCTGGACGCGATGCACCTGTCGGTCCAGTTCGCCAACAGCCCGGAGGACCGGCCCGCCCGGGACACCTGGCTGGCCGGCCGGGCCCGTGCCCGGCAGGAGGAGGAGCTGGTCCTCGACCCGCAGTGGTTCCACCGCTTCGCCGCCGAGGCCGCGCCGGGTGCGGTGGCCCGGATCGCGGCCAAGCGCGGCCGGGCCCGCAACGAGCTGACCTGCTACCGCTACGACGTGCTGGTGGACCTCGCCGACGGCCAGGCCGTACCGGCCGGAACCGTCCGGGCCTGGCGGGAGGGCGGCCCGCAGGTCGCCGAGTTGCTCGCCGGGGGCGCGGACAGCGTGCTGCTCACCGAGGTGCCGGACGCCCGGGTCGCCGAGGCCGTCGAGGCCCTCGCCCGGCTGGCGCGTGGCGGCGCTCCCGCCACCACGGGCCGGCTGATCGAGGCGGTGGCCGTGCCGGGCGCCGACCCAGAGGACCTGTACCGGGCGGCCGAGGCCGCCGGCTACCGGGCCGACGTGCTGGTCGGTGCCACGCCCGGAACCGTGGACGCGCTGTTCACGCGCGTCGGCTCGCCGGCCGAGGGGGCCGCGGCCCGCTCCGCCCTGTGGCGCGGCGCCCGGCCCACAGTGCCCGCCGCGCACGAGCGGCTGGCCAACGACCCGTTGGTGCAGCGCCGTGACTCCCGGCTGCTGACCGAACTCCAGTCCTCGGCCGAGCGCGAGCTGCCCGCCGCGGCCGTCCCGCACGACTACCTGGTCCTGCCCGGCCTGCCCACCACCCGCGACGGCCGTACCGACCACGCGCTGCTGCGCGCGCTGCGCGGCTCCGGCCGGGCCCGCCGCCGCGACCTGGTCGCGCCTCGGGACACCACCGAGCTGCTGGTCGCCCAGGTCTGGGAGGACGTGCTCGGGGCCCGCCCGATCGGGGCCACCGACAACTTCTTCGAGCTCGGCGGCCACTCGCTGGTCGCCATGCGGGTGGTCTCCCGCCTCCAGCGGCAGTTCAACCGCGACCTCACGCTGGCCGACCTGCTCAACCACCCGACCGTCGAGGAACTGGCCGCGGTGCTGCGCGAGGGGGCCGGCGGCCCGGGCCGCTCGCCGGTGGTCACCCTCCAGCCCGAGGGCGAGCAGCCGCCGTACTTCCTGGTCCACCCGTCGGGCGGCAACCTGCTGGTCTACCAGTTCCTGGCCGAGCGGCTGGCCCCCGAGGTCCCGGTGTACATGCTGGAGACCCCGGAACTCGACCGCTTCGCGTCCGTCGAGGAGCTGGCCGCGCACTACGCGGACGCCGTGCGGGCCACCGTGCCCAGCGGGCCCTATCGTCTGGGCGGGCTCTCCTTCGGCGGCCTGGTCGCCTTCGAGACCGCCCGGCAGCTGGCCGAGGCCGGCGAGCGGGTCGAGCTGGTCACCATGTTCGAGTCCTCGCTGGCCGGCACCGTCCCCGCGGACATCAGCGAGGAGGACCTGCTCGCCTACCGCACCGTCCACTTCACCCACGTCTTCGAGCTGATCTTCGGGCGGAGGATCCCGCTCACCGAGGAGGAACTGCGCGGTCTGGACGCCGAGCAGCAGCTGAAGGTGCTCTACCAGCGGATCGACGAGTCCTTCCCCGGCGACCTGGCGACCGGCCTGCTGCACCGCACCGTGCGGGACGTGCAGATCGTGCGCGGGCTGATCCGCCACTACCGGCCGCGCGCCACCGAGGTCCCGGTGTCGCTCTTCATCGGCCTGGAGCCGATGCCCCCGCACCTGAACGACCCCGAGTTCTACCGCGGCGACCGCGCCCTGGGCTGGGACGCCCACCTGTCCCGGCTGCGTCTGGTGGACACCCCCGGCAACCACCTCAGCCTGCTCAACCCGCCGCACGTCGAGACCCTCGCCGGGCACGTGCGCGACCTGATGCGCGAGACGTCGGCCACCCCGAAGGAGGCGTGAGCGTGCCCGTCGTCCCCCAGGACCCCGCTGCGCTGTGGTTCCGGTGCTTCGAGCCCCGGCCGCACGCCGCCTGGCGGCTGTTCGCCTTCCCGTTCGCGGGCAGCGGCGCCGCCGTCTACCGGCCGTGGACCGTTCACCTGCCGTCCACCGTCGAGCTCCGGGCGGTCCAGCTGCCCGGTCGGCAGGACCGGATCGCCGAACCGGCCGAGCACGACCTGGCCGAGCTGGTCGGCCGGCTCGCGGACGAGATCGAACCCCTGCTGACGGAGCGTCCGTTCGCCTTCTTCGGGCACAGCATGGGGGCGCTGCTCGCCGTCGAGCTGACGCGTGAACTGCGCCGCCGGGGCGCCCCGCAGCCGCTCGCGCTCGGTCTCTCCGGCTGGCCCAACCCGCGTGGCGGGCTGCCGCGCGAGAGCTACGAGGGCCTGTCCGACGAGCAGTTCCTCGACCGGGTCACCCGCCTCGGCGGGATCCCGGACGAGGTGCTCGCCGCCCCGGAGCTGCTGGACCTGGTACTGCCCACGCTGCGGGCCGACTTCACGGTGGTGGAGAGCCACGTCTACCGCGAGCAGGAGCCGTTCGACCTGCCCGTCTCGGTGTTCGGTGGCACCGGCGACCCGTTCACCGTGGCCGGGGGCCTGGCCGACTGGCAGTACGAGACCTCGTCCGCCACCACCGTGCGGCAGTACCCCGGACGGCACTTCTACCTGCTGCAGCACGCACCCGCCGTACTCGGCGCTTTCGCCGCCGACGTCCGCGCGGCGCTCGACGCGACCGAGGGGCGCACCAAGGAGGACCTGGCATGGCGATAGAGACGGTGCGCAGGGAGGGGGGCGCGCCGACGTCCCTGCCCGTACCGCCCACCACCACCGAGCGGCTGGACGACTTCAGACGCCGCCGGGAGGAGGCCTGGCGGGCCTCCTCCGAAGCGGCGATCGAGAAGCAGCACGCCAAGGGGAAGCTCACCGCCCGCGAGCGGGTCGAGCGCCTCCTCGACGAGGGCTCCTTCGTGGAGTTCGACGCGTTCGCCCGGCACCGCCACCACGGGCTCGGCATGGCGGACACCCGTCCGTACGGGGACGGTGTGATCACCGGCCACGGCACCGTCGACGGCCGCCAGGTGTGCGTGTACGCCCAGGACTTCACCGTCTTCGGCGGCAGTCTCGGAGAGGTGTTCGGCGAGAAGATCATCAAGGTGATGGACTTCGCGCTGAAGACCGGCTGCCCGGTCATCGGCATCAACGACTCCGGCGGCGCCCGCATCCAGGAGGGCGTGGTCGCGCTCGCGTACTACGCCGAGCTGGCACGCCGGCACACCGCGGCCTCCGGGGTGGTCCCGCAGATCTCGCTGCTGATGGGCCCGTGCGCGGGCGGCGCGGTCTACGTGCCGGCCATCACCGACTTCGTGGTGATGGTGGACCGTACCTCGCACATGTTCGTCACCGGGCCGGAGGTGCTGCAGGCCGTCACCGGCCAGGTGGTGGACCGCGAGGAACTCGGCGGGGCGCGCACCCACAGCGAGGTCTCCGGCAACGCGCACTACCTCGCGGCCGACGAGCAGGACGCCTTCGAGTACGTCCGCACCCTGCTCTCCTACCTGCCGGCCAACAACCTCGACGAGGCGCCGAGCTACCTCGCCGAGGAGCCGGCACCGGGCGCCGCGGCCGAACTCGACGCGATCCTGCCCGAGGACCCGAACCGGCCGTACGACATGCAGGAGATCATCCGCCGGGTGGTCGACGGCGGTGAACTGCTGGAGGTCCAGCCGATGTTCGCGCGGAACATGATCTGCGGCCTGGCCCGGGTGGACGGCCGGAGCGTCGGGGTACTGGCCAACCAGCCCATGCACCTGGCCGGCGTGATCGACATCGACGCCAGCGAGAAGGCGGCCAGGTTCGTCCGCTTCTGCGACTCCTTCGGCATCCCCGTGCTCACCTTCACCGACGTGCCGGGCTTCCTGCCCGGACCGGACCAGGAACGGCTCGGCATCGTCCGGCGCGGGGCCAAGCTGATCTTCGCCTACGCCGAGGCCACCGTGCCGACGGTGACGGTGGTGGTCCGCAAGGCCTTCGGCGGCGGCTACGCCGTGATGGGCTCCAAGCACCTGGGAGTGGACGTCAACCTGGCCTGGCCCACCGCCGAGATCGCCGTGATGGGCGGCGACGGCGCGGTGAGCGTGCTCTACCGGCGGCAGATCCAGCAGGCCGAGGACCCGGTGGCGGAGAGCGCGCGGCTGCGCCGGGCGTACGAGGAGGAACTGTGCAACCCCTACGTGGCCGCCGACCGCGGCTACGTCGACGCGGTGATCCTCCCGTCGGAGACCCGCGAGCAGGTGATCCGGGCGCTGGCCGCACTGCGCGGCAAACGGCTCCCGGTGCAGCCGAAGAAGCACGGGAACATCCCGCTGTGACCCGCCGCCCCGTGCCGGCGGCGCCCGAGCCCGGCGTGCTGGGGGTCGTCCGCGGCAACCCGACCGAGGAGGAACTGGCCGCCGCGCTGGTCGCCCTCATGCTGCTCGGCCGGCGCTCCGCCGGCCGGGCGGCCCCCTCCGCCTGGCACCAGCACGCCCGGCGCAGCGTGCTGCGCCACTCGCTGGCCCCGCCCGTCGGCTGGCGCCCACCGGCCGGGCCCGCGGGCTCCGGCCTGCGCCGACCCGAAGGCGCACCCGTCCCGGGTCCGTCCCCCTCCGCCCCCCGCCAGGCACCGACTTCCGCGAAGCGAGGTACCCGTCCATGAACCCCGCCGAACCCGACCCCGCCACCTTCCGCACGCTCTCCGAGGCCCTGCGACTGCGAGCCGAGCGGCAGCCCGACGCGGTCAGCCACGTCTTCCTGCGCGACGGCGAGGAGCCGGCCCGGGAACTGACCTACCGGCAGCTGGAGACCGCGGCCCGGGCCCGGGCGGCCGCCCTGCACGAGGCAGGGCTGTCCGGCGGGAACGCGGTGATGCTCTATCCGACCGGGCCGGAGTTCGTCCAAGCCCTGGCCGCCTGCTGGCTGGCCGGGGTGGTCGGCGCGCCGGTCCAGGTGCCGACCCGCTCGCGCGGGCTGCAGCGGCTGCGCCGGATCGCCGACGACGCCGGCACCACCACCGTGCTGACCACCTCCGAGGTCAAGCACGACCTGGAGGAGCGCTTCGGTACCCTGCCGGAGCTGGCCGGTCTGACCCTGCTGGCCACCGACACCGTCCCGGACGGACCGGCCGAGGCGTGGCCCGGACTCCCGGACCCCGGCCCGCAGGACGTCGCGCTGCTCCAGTACACCTCCGGCTCCACCAGCGACCCCAAGGGCGTACTGGTCACGCACGACAACTTCCTGCACAACGCCGCCGAGACCGTCGAGCTGTGGCCCGCCGGTTCGGACGGCAGGGTGGTCTCCTGGCTGCCGCTCTTCCACGACATGGGCCTGCTGTTCGGGGTGGTGCTTCCGGTCTGGGCGGGTCTGCCGGCCCACCTGATGGCCCCCGAGGCGTTCATCCGCCGCCCGGCCCGCTGGCTGGAGGCGATCTCGCGGTTCCGCGGCACGCACGCCGCCGCGCCCAGCTTCGCCTACGAGCTGTGCGTGCAGGCGGCGCAGGAGGGCAAGGTCGGCCCCGGACTGGACCTGTCCTCCTGGCGGGTGGCGGTCAACGGTGCCGAGCCGGTGCGCTGGCAGGTGGTCAGGTCCTTCGCCGAGACCTTCGCGGCCGCGGGCTTCGACGAGCGCGCCATGTGCCCCGGCTACGGCCTCGCCGAGAACACCCTCAAGGCCACCGGCGCCCGCCAGGACCGGCCCGTCTCGGTGCTCTGGCTCGACTCCGCCGCGCTGGGGGAGGGCTGGGTGTCACCGGGGCGCGAAGGCGACGAAGAGGTGGTCCCGGTGGTCGGCTGTGGTTCCGCCGTCCCCGGCACCACCGTGCTGATCGTCGACCCGGAAACCGGGCTGGCCTGCCCGTCGGACGTCGTCGGCGAGATCTGGATCAGCGGCCCGTGCGTAGCGGGCGGCTACCGGGAGCGGCCGGAGGAGAGCGAGGAGACCTTCCGCGCCCGCCTCGCCGACGGCGCGCCGGGCGGCCCGGCCTTCCTCCGCACCGGCGACCTCGGCTTCCGCCACGAGGGCGAGTTGTACGTCACCGGTCGGCTCAAGGACGTGCTGATCCGCAAGGGCCGCAACTTCTACCCGCAGGACATCGAGCTCTCCGCCGAGCGCGCCGTCCCCGGGCTGCGCCCCAACTGCGCGGCGGCGTTCAGCGTCGACGACGGGCTCTCCGAGCGGTTGGTCGTGGTCGTCGAGGCGGACGGCAGGGTGCTGCGCGGCACCGGCGTCGAGACGCTGCGCGAGAGCGTCCGGGAGGCGGTGCTGGACGCCCAACGCCTCGTGGTGGACGACGTGGTGATCGTCCGCCGGGGCGCGGTGCCGAAGACCTCCAGCGGCAAGGTCCAGCGCCGGGCGTGCCGGATGCACTACCTGGACGGCACCCTCGACGCCGTCCCCGCCGGCTGACGCCGGGCCTTCCGAATCCCGAACGAGAGAGGAACCCCCAGCATGTCGAACGCAGCACCCCCCGGGGCCCGGATCGACGAGGTCTTCGCCGCCGTGCTCGCCCGCGCCCCCGAGGCGGTGGCGGTGAGCGACGGTGACCGCGAGGTCGGTTACGCCGAATTGTGGGAGGAGGCGGGCCGGGTCGCCGCCGTGCTCGCCGAGCAGGGCGTGGCACCCGGCGGCGCGGTCGGCCTGCGGGTGCAGCGGGGCTGGCGGGTGGTGGCCGGCATCCTGGGCATCTGGCGGCACGGCTCCGGCTTCGTGCCGATCGATCCGCGCTACCCGAGCGTCCGCCAGGAGTACATCCTCCGCGACGCCGGCCTGCGCCGGCTGGTGACCGAGGACGCCGCGGGCGAGTTGGTGATCGAGGAGGTCGAGAGCGGGGTGCCCGCCGCCGAGGTCCCGGCCGACCTCGCGTACGTCATCCACACCTCCGGATCGACCGGCGACCCCAAGGGGGTGCCGATCCGCCACACCCAGGTGCTGGCGCTGCTGGCCGGTTGCGCCGAGTCCTACGACACCGGGCCGTCGGACGTCTGGTCCTTCTTCCACTCGCACAGCTTCGACTTCAGCGTCTGGGAGATCTGGGGCGCGCTGCTCTCCGGCGGCCGGGTGGTCGTGGTGCCGCAGGAGGCGGCCACCGATCCCGCGGTCTTCGCCGCCTTCCTGGCGGACCGGGGCGTCACGATGCTGAGTCAGGTGCCCTCGGTCTTCGGGCACCTGGTGCGGGCCTTGGAGGCCGAGCCGCGTGCGCTGCCCGCGCTGCGTCACGTGGTGTTCGGCGGCGAGGCGGTCAACCCCCAGGTCCTGCTGCGCTGGTACGAGCTGGGCGTGGCGCCCGAGGCACGGCTGTTCAACATGTACGGGATCACCGAGATCACCGTGCACGCCACCGTCAAGCGGCTCACCCCGCAGGAGCTGCGGTCGCCGAGCGTCGGCACGCCGATCGGGCGCGCGCTGCCGCACCTGCGGATCGCCCTGCTGGAGGACGGCCGACCGGTGCCGCCCGGGCTGCCGGGGGAGATCCACATCAGCGGCGCGGCGGTCGCCGACGGCTACCTGGGGCGGCCGGAGCTGACGGCGCAGCGCTTCGTCCACCTTCCGGAGCTCGACGGGGGCGGACCCTGGTACCGCAGCGGCGACTACGCGGTGGAGCGGCCGGACGGTGAGTACGAGTTCCTCGGCCGCCGGGACGACCAGGTGAAGATCCGCGGCTTCCGGATCGAGCTGGGCGAGATCGAGGCGGTACTGGCCGAGCAGCAGCAGGTGCGGGAGGGCGCGGTCGTGGTCGCCGGGTCGGTGCAGGGCGAGCCGATGCTGGTCGCCTGCTTCGTCCCGGCGGGTGGTGCGGACCCGGGGGAGGCGGCCGGGATGGCGGCCGAGCTGGGGGCGGGGCTGGCCGAGCGTCTGCCCAAGCACCTGGTACCCGGCCGGTTCGTTCCGGTCCGCGAGCTGCCGCTGACGTTCTCGGGGAAGCTCGACCGTTCGGCGCTGGCCCGTCGGATCGCCCAGGAGAACGGCTGAATCGAGGCGGATCTCCCGGACCGGATTGCCATCAGAAGTGACATGCACTAAAAAATGAGAGTGACTGTCAAATAGATGGCCATGCCGAATTCCGGTCGGGTCCGGGTGCGCACGCCCCGGACCCGACCGGTCCGGTCAGTCGGGAGGAAGCGGAAGAGATGAACGGCAATGCGGTGATGACGCCGTATCCCAAGCGGTGGTGGGCGCTCAGTGCGCTGGTGGTCAGCTTGTTGGTCATCGGCCTGGACATCACGATCCTGAACGTGGCCCTTCCGACGCTGGCCACCGACCTGGACGCGACCAACGGTGACCTCCAGTGGATCGCCGACTCCTACACGCTGGTCTTCGCGGGCCTGCTGCTGCCGGCCGGCGTGCTGGGCGACCGGTACGGGCGCAGGTTGTTGATCCTGATCGGCCTGGTGGTCTTCGGTGCGGCCTCCGCGCTCAGCGCGTGGTCCCCCGGAACGACGGAGCTGATCTGGGCCAGGGCCCTGCTGGGCGTCGGCGCCGCGATCATCACGCCGCTGAGCCTGTCGATCCTGCCGGCCATGTTCCCCGAGGAGGAGCGCGGCAAGGCGATCGCGGTCTGGTCGACCGGCATGGTGGTCGGCCTGCCGCTCGGGCCGATCCTCGGCGGCTACCTGATCGAGCACTTCTGGTGGGGCTCGGTCTTCCTGATCAACGTGCCGGTGATCGCCGTCGGCGTGGTGTTCGCGGCGCTCCTGCTGCCGGAGTCACGCGACCCGGCCAAGCCGGGAGTGGACGCGGTCGGCGGCCTGCTCTCCACGGTCGGCCTGTGCAGCCTGTTGTTCGGGATCATCGAGGGCCCGCGCCGGGGTTGGGGCAGCGGCTGGATCGTGCTGACCCTGGCCGCGGGCGCGGTGCTGCTGGTGGTCTTCGTGATCTGGGAGTCCCGGGTCCGCCGGCCGCTGATCGACCTGTCGCTCTTCACCAACCGGGCCTTCACAGTGGCCACCGCCGCCCTCGCGGTGCTCTCCTTCGTGCTCTACGGCATCCTCTTCGTGATTCCCCAGTACCTCCAGGTGGTGCTGGAGAACTCGGCGTTGGGCACCGGGGTGAAGCTGCTGCCGCTGGTGCTCGCCTACATGCTGGGTGCCGCCGTGAGCGATCCGCTGACCTCCCGGATCGGTGAGCGCTGGTCGGTCTCGGGCGGCCTGGCGGTACTGGCGGCCGGCAGTGGGGTGATGGCCGGGATCGACGCGGACAGCACCTTCTCGCTGGCCGCCGTCGCGATGGTGGTCCTCGGTGTCGGCCTCGGTGTCGCGCTGCCGCCGTGTGTCGAATTGGTGATGGGGGCGCTGCCGGCGGACCGGACCGGCAGTGGTACGGCGCTCACCACCGCACTGCGCCAGGTCGGCGGTGCGGTCGGGATCGCGGTGCTCGGCTCGATGCTCGCCGCCATCTACACCGACCGCCTGGGCGGCGCCGCCGACGGGCTCCCGGAGAAGCTGCGCGGGCCGGTGACGGACTCGGTGGCCGCCGCGAGCGCGGTCGCGGACGGCCTGGGTGCGGCGGGTGAGCCGCTGCGTCGTGCCGCCTATTCCGCCTTCACAGATGGGATGGACTCTCTTTCAGTAGTTTGTAGTATTGTCGCGCTCATCGGCGTGGCAGTGGTGGCCGCGTTCCTCCCGGCCAGGACGGCCGGGACGGGTGCTGCGGCTGTCGGGAGCCCGGATCACGTCAAGGTCTCAGGGGAATCGCAGGCCTGAGCGAAAGACGCCGACCCGCCGGCCGGAAACGGCGACGGTTCCGGTCCGGCGTCTCTCCCAGCAGCTACGAAGGGACCTCCGGTTCATGTCCTCAGCGCCAGGTCTGCGCGAGCGCAAGAAGATCAAAACCCGGAAACTCATCAGGCAGGAGGCGTTGCGGCTCTTCCTGGAATCCGGGTACGAGGAGACCACGGTCGAGCAGATCGCCGAGGCGGCCGAGATTTCGCCGAGCACCTTCTTCCGGTACTTCCCGAGCAAGGAGCACGTGGTCTTCGCCGACGAGTACGAGCCGCTGCTGGAACACGCGATCGCCAGTCGGTGCACGGACGAGCCGCTGGTCGTGGCCGTGCGCAACAGCGCAGTCGAGCTGAGTCGGACGACTCTGGCCGCGGACCGCGCGGAACTGCTGCTCCGCATGCAGCTGATCGACCGGGTGCCCGCACTGCGCTCCCGGCTGCCGCAGCACCAGAAGGACGAGACCGGCTTCGTGGCGGAGCTGGTCGCCCGCCGGCTTGACTGCGAGCCGGACTCGTTCCGGGTCCAGCTGCTGGTCAGTGTGCTCGGCACGATCGTGGTCGAGGTACTGCTCACCTGGGCCCGGCACAACGGTGAGCGGTCGCTGGAGGAGATGTTCGTCGAGGCCTTCGCCGGCGTCGCCGAGGCCTTCGACGAGATCTGACCGCAGCTCGGCGCGGCACCGCTCAGGCGTCCCCGGCACCCCTCGGGTGCCGGGGACGCCTGTGTCTGCCAGGCTGACGGGCCGACGGGGCCCTAGGCGGCCACTCGTGCACGTCCGGTCGGACGTCGGCCTTCTCAGGAGTGGGCCTCCTCAGAAGTGGGCCTTCGCGAACGCCAGGGCCGCGCTCACGTTGGCGAGTCCCGGCCCGGTGGCCTCGTCCGGGCCCGGCCCGGCCGGATTGTTGAACCGGCGGTGGTTGTGGCCGGCGGTGACGTCGGTGGCGGTCTTCACGAGCGCCTCCGTCACCTGCTCGACCGTCATGTTCGGTCGGCCGTTCTGGCCGAGCAGGACGGCGGCGGCACCGGCGATCTGCGGGGCGGCCGCCGAGGTGCCCGAGAAGAGCGCCCAGGCGTCGACGGAGGTCGTGCCGTCGGGAGTGTCCGGCAGCTGCCCGTCACTCGGCCGGCTCTGGTCGATGTCGAGCTCGCAGCCCGGCTGCACGGGGAGCATCAGGTACTGGGCCCGCGGCATCATCCCCACCAGCCCGCAGACGGTGGGCACGACTTCGCCGGGGAACCACGGACTGGCGTACCCGCTCGCGTAGTCGGAGGCCTGGACGCCGAGACCGGGACCGACGAACACGCCGCCCGCCGCGATGACCCCGGGGACCTGCGGCTCGACCGAGAAGTGCCCGTTGCCGGCGGAGAACACCACCACGATGCCCTTCTCCACCGCGTCCTTGATCTCCAGGATCCAGACCCGGGACGCCGCGGGCGGGTGCGTGGACAGGGGCGGGAAGTCGAGGTCGCCGCCCCAGGAGTTGGTGAGCACCTTCGGGTGGGCGGCCTTCGCCTTGAGGAACCCGGCCACCGCGCTGACCAGGTTGCCGCTGTCGTCGCTGGCCCGGAAGAACTTCAGCTTCGCACCGGGGGCCACGGCGAAGATGTTGGCCGACTCGCCCGTCCCGTGTCCGATCGGGTCCTTGGCGGGGCTGGTCCCCGGCACCATGGCGACGACGGGATCGACGTCGTAGCCCTGCAGGGCGAAGTAGGGGTGCGCGTAGTGTCCGGTGTCCACCATGGCGACGTCCACGCCCGCGCCCACCGCGCCCTGTGCGTGCGCGGCGGTGGCGCCGAGCAGCATGGACACGTCGCCGGGGAGCCGCAGGTGGAACTTGCTCACGTTCGGCGGTTGCGGGCTCGGCGACAGGTGGTAGCAGGAACGCGGCTGTTCGAGCACGACGGCCTCGATGTCGTCGGCGTCCGGCGCGGCGCCCACGCCCCGGGCCTCCGGCTGGCCCGGGCCCACCAGGTCGAGGTGGGTCACGTAGCGGCGGCGGCCGACCGACACGCGCTGGAGGGCCTCGTACGAGGTGACCCGGCCACCGGTCAACTGCTCGTAGGCCGCCGGCGATCCGTAGACCGTGAAGCCCAGCCGGCTCTCGGCGGTGACGGTGAGCCCGACGGCCTCCGCCCGCTCCTTGGCCCGGGCGCGGATGTCCTCACTGGCCCGGTACGGTGCGGCCGAGCTCAAGTCGGTCGCCTCGGTCATCGGCGTTCCGCCCTCCGACCGCGCCGACACGTAGCCGAACACCAGGTCGGGAGGGGGCTGCCCGTTCTGCGTTGTCGTGGGAAGCATCATGACTCCTCGGGGGATGAACCGGGCGTCGGGTGCCCGGGAAAGAAGCTGTCGTGAGTCGTGAGTCGTGAGTCGTCAGTCGTCGGGGGAGTGGAGTTCGGGCATCGGCAGCACGGTGACGGACCGCACCGCCTCCCGGAGTTCGTCCGGGACGGGCAGTGCCTCCGCGCCCGAGGGGTCGACCGGACCGTGCCCGAACGCTTCGCGGAACCGCGCCGTCGGGCCCGTGGCCAGCGCACCGGCCGCCATCGGCAGGACCGAGATCCCGCGCTCGGCGCACCAGTTCCGCAGGGCGTCGAGCTGCGCCCCGCCGCCGGCCCGCAGTTCGACGACGGCCTCGACGGCGCCCGGTCCGGTGCCTCGTCCGGTGCCTCGTCCGGCGCCTCGCCCGGTGCCGGGCCCGTGGCCCTGTGCCGCGTCCATGGTTCCTAGGCGGCCGCCCGGGGCGGGGCAGCCACTCTCCCGGTCGGCCGGTGCATCGCGGCCCGAGCGGCCGGGTACTCCGGGCAACCGGCCCGCGGCGGGCGACGCCCGGGATCGTTGATCGTCTCGGCAGTCATGGAAACCTCCCATGAGCCCTGTAAACGTCGAAGCAAGATTTACATGCCACATTTACGTTGTATCTTCAGCGTGCGCGCCGCGCCGTGCTGAGTCAAGGCCGTGCTGGTACGCACCGGCAAGGGAGCCGGGCCACAGTGGATCCCGTGTACGTTGTCAGCTTCCCCCGCCTACCCGGGCCGGCCCGCAGCCCGGCCCGCGGTCACGGCAGGCGCCGTTCTCCCCTCCGAACACCCGACGTCCGCCACCGGAAACGGACGGTCACCGCCGGCGGCCACCGGGCGGGCGACGCTGTGGCGGTGGCCCGGCAGTGCTCCTCGCCGAGGGCCGCGACGCAGCCCTCGGCGACCAACGCCTGTCACAGGGCCAGCCGGGCGCCGGTCCTGGCGGCCCGCGGTCGGCGCGCGGGCGGGCGGTGACCCCCCTATCGTGGAACCGGAGCGCCGGCAGGGGAACACCCCTGCCACGGGGGTCCGCGCCGATTCCCGGCGCCCCGCCCACAGCACCACCGCGCCACAGCCCGTCACCGCACCACAGCCCGTCACCGCACCTACGGGGAGTCATCATGACTACGCCCCGCGATCCGCGCCGCCGCTCCCCGGTCCGGACCGGCAGCGGATACCGCACCTCCCTTCCCTGGCGGATCGTCACCAGCGCCTCCGAGTACGTCGACCGGCGCCTCGGCTGGGACAGACTGCCGGTCGCCCCTGGCCTGTTGACCCTCCTCGGGCTGCGGGTCAAGCTGCGGCAGGAGAACCTCCACGACACCGGCGGGCTGCCCTCCGTCGATCTGCCCGCGCCCGCGCCCCCGTCCGCGAAGCACAAGGTCAACCGGACGGCCGACGGCAGCCACAACGACCTCGGCGATCCGCGCATGGGCATGGCCGGCACCCGCTTCGGCCGCAACATCCCGCTGGAGCGGATCGTCCCCGCCACGCCGGAGTCCGTCCTGTCCAGGCCGAACCCGCGCGAGGTCAGTCGCGCCCTGCTCACCCGGCACGAGCTGATCGCGGCCGAGTCGGTCAACTCCCTGGTCGCCGCCTGGCTGCAGTTCATGATCCGGGACTGGTTCAGCCACGGCACGAGCCCCACGGACCGCCCCTGGGAGGTGCCGCTCCTGGACGACGATCCGTGGCCCGAGCGGCCGATGCGGATCATGCGGACACCGGACGACCCGACCCGGGACCCGCGGGCGCCCGCCGGGACCCCGGACACCCGCGTCAACGTCTCCTCCCACTGGTGGGACGCCTCCCAGATCTACGGGACCGACGCGACCGAGCAGGGCCTGCTGCGCACCGGGGACCTGGGCCGGCTCCACCCGTGGGACAACGGGCAGAGCCCGTTGGCCTCGGACCCCTCCCGCGACCCCTCCCGCCTCCCCGGCTTCTGGCTGGGCCTGGCCATGATGCAGGGCCTGTTCGTCCGGGAGCACAACGCGATCTGCGACCACCTGCACCGCGCCTACCCGTCCTGGGACGACGAGGAGTTGTTCCAGCGGGCCAGGCTCGTCAACGCCGCGCTCCTCGCCAAGATCCACACTGTGGAGTGGACGCCGGCCGTGATCAGCCACCCCACCACCGTCGCCGCCCTGCGGGCCAACTGGTGGGGCATCGCGGGCGAACGCGTGCACGAGCTGTTCGGCCGGATCAGCGGCAGCGAGGTCGTCAGCGGCATCCCCGGGGGGGACACGGACCACTACGGCGTCCCGTACTCCCTCACCGAGGAGTTCGTGGCCGTCTACCGCATGCACCCCCTCGTCCGCGACGACTGGAACCTGCGCTCCGCTGACGACGACTCCACCCTGCGGGAGTGCACGTTCCGTGACATCTCCGGGTCCGACGCCCTGAAGGTCCTCGGCACGCTGCGGACCGCCGACCTGCTGTACAGCTTCGGCACGCTTCCGCCGGGCCTGGTCACGCTGCACAACTTCCCGAGGTTCCTGCAGGAGTACCGGCGCCCGGACGGGAACCTTCAGGACCTCGCCGCCACCGACATCCTGCGCAGCAGGGAGCTCGGAGTCCCCCGCTACAACGAGTTCCGGCGGCTGCTGCGGCTGAAGCCTGCACAGGACTTCCGGGAGCTGACGGACAACCCGGACTGGGCCGCGGAGATCGAGCGGCTCTACGAGGGCGACATCGAGAAGGTCGACCTGACGGTCGGGATGTACGCGGAGAGGCTGCCCACCGGATTCGCCTTCAGCGACACGGCGTTCCGCATCTTCGTCCTCATGGCGTCACGGCGGCTGAACAGCGACCGCTTCTTCACCGAGTACTACACCCCCGAGGTCTACTCCAGGGCCGGCATGGCCTGGATCGACGACAACACCATGGTCACGGTGCTGCTGCGGCACCACCCGGAGCTGCGTACGGCGCTCGCGGGCCGGACGAACGCCTTCGTTCCGTGGCACACCGCGGGAACGACGGCGGCCTGACACCGGCCGCGTCCTCCCGGCGAACGGCGAAGGGCGAACGGCGGTTTACGTCGGGCGCCCGGTGTGCCACGCTGAGAGCGTGCGTGGGTTCCCCGCGCCCGACAGTGGGAAACCCGGCTCCGGTGCCCCGGAATCGTCACCGTCCGTCACACGGACCGGTGCGCGCCAGTGGTGACGCTGAGTGCCCGGACTCCGGTCGACCGGGCCCGGAACCGTGCCGGACGCGGCGGGCAGTCCCGGTCCCGCGCTCACGCACCGCAGCCGTCGAGCGGGGCCGTCTGCGAGGTGGTGAGAGCCGTGAGCCTGGTTCAGATCGAAGGCTCCGAGGAGGTCCTGCGCGCCGTGCAGGACGTACCGGAGCTCCACCTGGTGCGTTCGAGCCTGGAGCCCCGTGCCGACCACCGGTACAAGGTGGCGGCGTACGCGTCCGACCGGGCGGTCGAGGCGGCCGTCGCGCAGGGCGCCCGGGTGACGGTGCTGCTCTCCTCCGAGGGCGCCGCCGAACACCACGCCCGGATGTCGGCCGCGATCGGCCGGGGACGCGCCGAGCGCGGGGAGGTGTGAGCGATGCCCCCGCCCTACCCCACGCCGACCGTGCCGCAGACCCCGGCCCAGATCGAGGCGGCGCTCGCCGACCTCTCGGCCACGTTCCCCGCCCTGTGCACGCTGGACGTGTTCCCCAACCCCAGCGTCGAGAACCGGAAGATCCACTTCGTCCGCATCGCGGACGCACCGCCGAACGGCCGCCCGGCCGTGGTGCTGACCGGTGGTGTCCACGCCCGTGAGTCCGCGCCGCCGGACGCGCTGCTCCACTTCGCGCAGAACCTCCTGGTGAGCCGCACCACCGGCGCCGACATCGTCTTCCCCGCGGCGTCCTGCCGGCCGCTCCCGGCCGGTCCGGCGGTGAACTACCCTCCGTTCACCATCCCGGCCGCCGAGGTGGAACGGATCCTGAACGGGGTCGATCTCTACGTCGCGCCACTGATCAACCCCGACGGCCGACTGTTCGACCAGCTGAACCCGCCCTCCGACCCGATCGGTGCCGGCTGGCGCAAGAACCGGCGGCCCCATCCCGACCCGACCAGGATCGGGGTGGACATCAACCGCAACCACGACATCGCGTGGAAGTTCGAGGACTACTACGACATGGGGGTCTACCTGTCCTTCTACCGGGACGGCCCGGCCTCCACGGACCGCAGGGCGGAGACCTACCGGGGACCGTCCGCGGCATCCGAGCCGGAGACCGCCAACGTGCAGTGGCTCATCGACCACACCAGGGCCACGTACTTCGTCGACGTCCACCAGTTCGGCCGCAAGGTCCTGCTCTGCTGGGGCATCGAGGACAACGGCAGCGACCCGTCCATGACCTTCTCCTCGCCCGCCTGGACGGGAAAGCGCGACGGCCTCCGCCCGGGCAGCCCCGCCCTGCCGCCGGGCCGGCCCGACTACCAGGAGTTCGTCACCGACTCGTCGCCGCACTTCGTGCGTCAGAGCCTCGGCACCATCGCCGGTGAGATGCGCGACGCCATCCTGCGCAGCGCCGGGGTGGACCCGGCGGTCACCACCGCGAGCCCCCGGCGCGCCCACTCCACCTACGACGTCGGCCAGAGCGCGTCGCTGTACCACCCGCTGGGCGGCCCGGTCACCGGCACCACCGACGACTACGCCTTCCGCCGGCAGTTCGACGACCCGACCAGGGCGCCGGTCTTCGCCTTCACCATCGAGACCGGGCACGAGGAGGAGTCCGGATTCCACCCCGACTACGGCAGCCCGCCCGGGCACTACGCCAAGATCGAACGGGAGGTCCACGCGGCACTCACGGCCCTCTGCGCCTCCGCGGCCTGAGCTCCGGGGCGCCGGGCCACCGGGCACCGACCTGCCGGGTGACGGACTCACAGCCGCAGCAGATGGACGAAGAACGTACCCGCGCGGTCCTCGATCAGGTGGACGGGAACGCATCCGGCGTCCCCGTACACCTCCGTCCAGCCGGTCCGGTCGCCCGGCGGGACGCCCTGGCCCGAGATGACCTGGACGACGTCGTGCAGGGCGTGCATCCGCGGCCAGGGCGGTTCGCGGCGGCCGACCTGGCCGTAGTAGTCCGCGACGAGCAGCGCGCGGCCCGGGAACAGCTCCCGCAGTCCGCGGAGCCAGGCCACCGCGGCCGTCCTGCCGTCCGCGAAGAACTCGTTCAGCAGACTGGCCGCGGAGATCGTCTCGACCTGCTCCCGGACCTCGGCCGGGAGCGCCTCCGCCAGCCGGGTGCAGTCGCCGTGGAGCACCGACACCCGTGCGGCCAGGCCCGCTTCGGCGAGGCTGCGGCGGGCCCGTTCGCACATGGCGGCGTTGGCGTCGAGGCCCCAGCCGGTGAAGTCCGGGCCGCGTCCGGCGAGGTCCCGGAGCAGGGAGCCGGTCCCGCAGCCGAGGTCGAGCAGTCGGACGAGGCCGAGCCGGTCGATGACGTCGGCCGTCAGCCCCAGGGCCGGGGAGCGGTCGAGCGCGGCGAACGCGGCGGCGTGCCGGGCGCGGTCGACGGTGTCCGGGGCCGGCCCGGGGTCACGCAGGAGGGTGCGCAGCTGCCGGGCGTTGGGACCGTAGGCGCCGATGTACTGGTCGAGCAGGGCACGGGCCTGCGCGTCGTAGCGCGCCGTGGCCCGGTAGCCGTCCGGGGTGCGTTCCAGTAGGTCGGTGCGGGCGGCCGTGTAGTCGAGCAGGGTGCTCAGCCACGCCGTGTCGAGCCCGGTTCGGCGGGCCACCTGTTCGGCGGGCCCGGGGTGTTCCAGCGCGGCGAGTACGCCCTCCTCGTGCAGGGCGGCCACGGCGTGGGCCAGGTGGAACCCCTCGACCAGGTCGAGTGCCGACAGGGGCTCAGCCATGGACGCCCGCCTCCACCGGCCGGCCGACGGCAACGAGGAGACCGGCGTCGGCGAGCCGCCGGAGGTGGTCCTCGTCCGGCTCCCAGCCGCCGGTCAGTTCGCCGATCGCGGCGCGGACCGCCCGCGTCGTCCGGGGTGTCCGGAACAGGCTGAGGACGGCGTGGGTCGCCGGGTCGATCGCGTAGTCGCGCCAACCGGTGTCGCCTGCGGAGCCGGTGTCGCCGGTGTCGCCGGTGTCCGCGGTGTCCCCGGTGTCCGCGGCGAGCAGGACACGGCAGCCGACCTCGCCGGCCTCCGGCTCGGTGAGCGACGGGGCACCGGCGGGCAGGGCGCCGATGCGGCCGAGCAGTGCCGCGCAGTCGTGGATGTTGTCGAACAGCACGGCGCGCGGCGCCAGCACGTACCGCGATCCGCCGTCCTCGACGAGGCCGGCCGCCGCCGGGCCGGGCAGCCTCCGTACGGTCCGCAGGCCGCAGGCGTAGCGGACGAGCGAGTGCGCGTGGTGCCGCTCGCCGAGCGCGTGGGCGACGAAGGCGCGGACGAACCCGGTGTCCACCGGGCCGTCCCACCCGGCGCCCTCCCGCCACGCGCGGGCCCGGGCGGCGAACACGCTCAGCCGCCCGTCGAAGTGCCGCAGCAGGTAGGAGGCGACGATGTGCCCGAGTCCGGTGACGGCCTGGTGCAGGTCGACGGCGAAGACGTGGTGCTCGCGGGGCATCGCGCCCGGGTAGTAGTGGTAGGTGGGGAAGAGGTCCGGGTGCTCGCGGACGCGGGTCTCGTCCTCCGCGTCGAGCAGCCAGCCGTTGAACTCGGTGCGGTAGCCGTCGTACCGCAGGGTGTCGCCGCGCGCCGCGTACTGGGCGGTGCCGGGTTCGGGCAGCAGGACGTGCAGTTGGGTGGTGCAGGCCCGCCGCGGTCGGCGCAGGCAGTCGCCGAGGAGGTCGAGCGTGGCGTCCTGGTCGGCGGGCTCCTCCTCCGGGTGGCCGGTGATGAACGAGACGGTGGCGGCGATGCCGAGGCGTTCGGTGTGGTCGAGCGCCGCGTCGAGGAGCCCGAGGTCGAGCCGCTTCTTGATGACGTGCTGCAGGCGCGGCGATCCGGTCTCGATGCCGAAGTAGAGGGAGACGCAGCCGGCTTCGGCCATCCGCTCCAGCAGTTCGGCGTCCACGCAGTCCACCCGGGCGGAGACCCGCCAGGTGTAGCCGCGGTCGCGGACGGCCTCGCAGAAGTCCAGCACCTTGCGGCGGTTGACCGTGAAGAGGTCGTGCTCCAGCTTGAAGTCCCTTGCTCCGTAACGGTCGTGGAGCCGGTCGAGGTCGCCGACCAGCCGGGCGGGCGACTTCAGCCGGTAGGAGCGCTGGAAGAAGGTGGCGGTCGAGCAGAAGGTACAGCTGAACGGGCAGCCCCGGCCGGCTTCCACCCTCAGGTAGTCGAGCGGGAGCCGGTCGACCGGGTACAGGTCGTAGGCGGGCTCCGGGAGGGTGTCGAGATCCGTGACCAGCGGGCGGCCCTCGGTGGAGCGCAGCTCGGCGCCGAACGGCGCGGTCCGCCAGGAGACGCCGGGGACGTGGGCGAAGTCGCGCTGCGGCAGGCCCTCCAGGACGGCGGGGAGGGTTTCCTCGGCCTCGTGGCGCACGACGACGTCGAAGCAGGTGAAGCGTTCCAGGATCCGGCGGTGCAGCATGGTCGCGTGCGGCCCGCCCAGGAGGACGGGCAGGTCGGGCGCGGCGCGCTTGAGCCGCTCGGCCACCCGCAGCGCGAAGATGAAGCTGCAGCCGAGCGTGGTGAAGCCGATCGCGTCCGGCCGGTCGGCGAGCAGGGCGTCGGCCGCGCGCCGGTACAGGGTGGCGTCGTAGGCGAGCAGGCCGGTGCGGACGAGGCGTTTGGGGTCGTACACGGTGACGTCGTGGCCGGCCCGGCGGGCGACCGCGGCGAGCGAGATGAGCCCGAGGTGGGGGTGGACGTCGAGGGCCCCCAGGTCGTGGTGGCCGGGCAGGACCATGTTGTCGACGAGGGTCAGCCGCACCGGGGCTCTCCGATCGGGGACGGGACCGCACCGGCGAAGGTCAGCAGGTGCAGGTCGGTGAACTCCTGGAGTGCGACGGACAGTCGGCCGGCGTCGCAGGGTTCCCCGGTGGCCGCGGCCAGGCGGCGGGCGAGGTCCTCGACGGTGGCGTGGCCGTCGACCAGGGACAGCAGGTGGGCGGCGAGCGGCGTGACCTCGGTGACGAGCACCCGGCGGGTGGTCTCGTCGCGCCAGTACAGCAGGGTCGGACCGTCCCGGTGCGGGTGGACGCCGGTCACGGAACCGCCCGACTCGATCGACTCGCCCAGTGTGCGCGGATGGTGGCGGGCCGTCCGGAGCGCCTGCGCGCCGGTCAGCCGGGGGACGGCCTCGGGGTGGGCCGCTGCCGGGGCGGTGAAGGGCCGCCCCTCGGCGTGGCGGAGCCGCTCGACGGTGAGCTCGTGCCCGAGGGCGTCCCGGATCACCGCGTGCACCGGGTCGTCCGGGGCGAGCCACCCGTCCAGGAACCCGGCGAAGGCGGTCAGCCGCCGGCGCAGGTCCAGGCCGCCGCCGCGGGACAGCCGGGTGAAGTGGGGCGCGTAGTCGGCGAAGACCTCGATCTCCAGATCGGCCTCGGCGAGCGCCCGCAGGGTGAGGGGCAGGACGCGGCGCAGCGGGTTCTGGCGCACCATGGTGACGAAGCCGGCGAACCTGCGCAGCGCCGCCAGGTCGATGGCGTCGACGATCGCCCCGCCCCGCCCCGTCCCACCGCTGCCGCCCGCGGCGGTCCAGGTGTCGATGAGGCCGGGGTCCGCGAGCCCCGCCGCGATGTACGCGTGGACCCGGGGGCCCGTGAGGGCCTCGGCCGCCGCCCCGCTCGTGTCGGCGGCTCGCCCACTGTGCTCGCTCATGTGCCCACCAGGTCCCGTACGCGCCGCAACTGCTGCTGCAACGGACCGAGTTCGGGAAGGTCCGGGGCCCAGTTGTACTCGAAGGTCACCGCCCGGGGCCGGGCCCGTCGCAGTGCCCGGGAGAGCAGCTCGAAGACGGGTTCGGGGGCCGGCCGCGCGTGGTCGTCCCAAGCGGTCCCGGACTGGGTCTTCAGCCCGGAGAGGTGGAACTCCACCACCCGCTCCAGCGGGAGCCGTTCCAGCTCGCGGGCGGCGTCGAAGCCCAGGTTGATCGCCGAGATCAGGAAGTGCGTGAGGTCGAGCAGCAGGTCCAGCCGGTCGTTGCGGTCGCACAGGCGACGGGTGAACTCGACCAGCGACATGGTGCTGCCCGGCACCGGGAAGTACTGGGGCGGGTTCTCCAGGATGATCGGCACGGGGTAGCGGTCCTGGAGCGGCTTGAGGTTGTCGAGGACCTGCTCGAGGCTCTGCTCGCTCAGCTGCGGGCAGACCGTGTAGGTCAGCGAGGTGGGGTCGGCGTCCTCCCGGCGGTCCGCGTCGTCCGGACCCGCGGCCTCGGCCCGGATGTAGGCGAGGTGTTCGCCGATCCAGGGGGTGCGGGTGCGCTGCCGCCAGTGCTCGACGGCGGCCAGTGTGCTCTCCTCCGGCGGGACGAAGCCGCCGACCGACATGCTCGCGCAGTGCAGGACGAGCGGGATCCGCTGCTGGATGTCCGCGGTGTCGGGGGCGTGCCGCAACTGCTCGAACGGGATCTCCACGTAGTCGAGGGCGCCGGGCAGCCGCTCGAGGAGCTCCGAGACGTACGGGCTGTGGGCCATCCCGACGGCGGTTTCGGTACGGTCCGGGTCGAAGTACTCCACTCGTCTCCCTGCTCTCCTGCTGTTGGCCGGCGGCCTCCCCGGTCGCGCGTGGGGAGGCCGCCGGCGACGGGGTCAGTCCCAGATGTAGCCGTCCTCGGCGCGGATGTTGCCGCCGAGGATGTCGATGCTGGCGTCGTGCGCGGTCATCTTGAGATTGCCGTTGCGCAGGCAGGCCGTGATCGCTTCCTTCCTCTCGTCGGTCAGCGCGAAGCCGAGCTCGAGCTTCGGGGAGCGCAGCTCGATGCTGTGCTCCGCCGCCACTCCCTCCACCGTCGGACCGCGCGCCGAGGACGGCTTGTCGCTGTTCTTCGGACTCATGCAGATCACCCCTTTCGGGTGGGAACGTTGCCGGAGCACCCATATGTGTGCAGAAACTGACATATTGTCAAGGACTGCACACCGGAGGTGAGTTAGCGTCGCCCGGATGGATCGACAGCGACGGCTTGGCGGCGGGCGGGCGGATCGACGGCGGGCGATCGATGCGGGCGGACCGACGGCGGGCGGCTTGGCGGCGGGAGGACCGGCCGCGCCGGTCAGGGCAGCCGGACCAACTCGCGCAGCGGACCGCCGACCCGCCCGCCCGCAGCCCGGCCGCGCCCGGGCTCGTGGACCAGCACGCGCACCTCATTCGCCGGTACGAGCGTCGCGCGCAGCCGCCAGTCGATCTCCTGGTCCCCGGCCAGGGTCAGGTCCCAGCGGCGGAGGATCTCCGCCAGGGCCCCGGTCAGGGCGCCCATGGCCGGACGGCGGCCGAGGCAGGAGCGGGCCCCGGCGCCGAACGGCAGGTACTCGAAGGCCGAAGGGCGCGCCGCGCGCCACCGGCCCGGGTCGAAGCTCGCGGCCCGGGCCTCTCCCGCGAAAGCCCGGTGGGCGACGAACGGCGAGATCAGCAGTTCGCACCGGTCCGGCAGCCGGTGCCCGCCGAGGACGGCCTCCCGGGTGGTCACCCGCACCATGACGGCGTTCGGCGGCAGCACCCGGAGACTCTCCCGCACCACGGCCCCCAACAGCTCCGGGACGCCCTCCGTCGAGCGCAGCTGCGCACACAACTCGTCGCGCAGATCGTCGAGTTGTGTGATCATCAGCAGTGTCCAGACGAGCGCCGCGGCCAGCGGTTCACTGCCGGCGAGGAAGAGGGCGCTGCCGTGCGCGGCGAGCTCGCCCTCCGACAGCAGTCGCCCGTCCTCGTCGCGGACGCGGCTCAGCCCGGCCAGCAGGCCGTCGCCCGCCCCCGACGTCCGGTGGTGGCGGATCCGCGCCCGAAGGCCCTCGTGCAGCCCGGCGCCGACGTCGCCCAGTTCGGCGTACAGTCGGTCCCGAACTCCCGTCTCCGAAACGCTGGTTGCCGCGTACCGGCGGCGCAGGGCGAACACCCGGTGGCAGGCGTCACCGAGGCCGGGAGTCGCTTCCCCGGCGCCGAACAGCAGACGGCCGGTGATCGCCCGGGCCAGCCGGTTCATCTCCGCCACCAGCCCGATGACCTCACCGGGCCGCCAGCCCCCGCCCACAACCTCGGCCTCGACGCAGCGCCCGGCCTCCCGTCGGGCGAACAGCGGCCCGAACGCCCGCCGCCGCCGCCGGTGGACGGCGCCGCTCATGCTGAACACCCCCGAGCTCAGCGCGCCGATCACCGGCGGCAGACCGTCCCGTTCCGCCAGGGTGGCCGGCGGACCGAACGTCGAGGCGTCCAGCAGGACTTCGCGCACCGCATCGGTGCCGAAGGCCGCCACGCACCCCGCGGCGCCGAGTCGCCGGGAGAACACCGGCACCCCGTCCGTCAACACCGCCAGATCACCATGCAGCTGCCGGGCCGCCACCAGCGTCGCCAGCGGATCGGCGAGCAGCGCCGCATGCCGGTCCGCGCCGAAGGGCCGGCCACCGTGGGGGGAGAGCACGCGCACAGCTTGGCAGCCGCCACGGAGCCCACCGGCGCAACGCGCCGTGAACGACGCCGCCGGTCAGCCCGCCGCGACCTGGGACATGGGCGACGAGCGAGCGGTCCCGTTCGGACGAATCGTGGCCCAGGCCCGCCGTCCGGGGGCGGGAGCCTCCGCGCCGGTGCCGCTCGGGAGGATTCCGGACGGGCCTCGGGAGGACCGGGGATCGTGTGCCGGATGCCGCGTTTTCTCGCGCGGGCCGGCGCCGAGCTCGCGTACCTCCACGGCGTCACTGCCGTGCCGGGGCCGGTGAACCCGGGGGCGTCGCGGGCCGTCGAACACACTACCGAGACGTGATCTTCGCGGATCCCGACGCAGATCCACCGCGCCAATGCACCACCGAGGAGCAACAGATGGAACCGACTCCGCCGCAGGCCGTGCCCCACCCGGATCGTCCGGACGCGTCCTACACGGTCGAGGAGGTCTCCAGGCTGGTCGGGATGTCGCCGCGCAACATCCGGGCCCACCAGTCCCGCAAGCTGCTCCCGCCGCCGGCCCGCCGGGGCCGGGTCGGGTACTACGACGAGACCCACGTCCGTCGACTGCGGCACATCGTCCACCTGCAGCGACAGGGCTTCGACCTGGTGTCCATCGCGGCCTTCCTCGGGGTGGGGGACCGCGACGACGAGGAGGCCCGGCTCGCCTCCGCGGTCAACCGCGCGGTGCGCGACCAGCCCCGCTGCCTCACGGAGGAAATCGACTCCGCCGAGCCGCCGCCGAGGGTCTCCGGGCGCTGCGGCAGTCAAGAGATGGCTCAGTGCGCCGCCGCGACGGCGATCAGCGCCTCCATCAGAAGGTCGACGAGTTCCTCGGTCGGCCGGTCCAGCTCCCGGGTGCTGACCAGCAGTCCTTCGAAGAGCACGTGCGCCAGGTCCGCCACCGGTGCGACGTCCGCCCCCTCGGGCAGCCGGCTCGCGACGGCCGCGAGAAGCCGGCCCTCCAGCCACTCCTGCATGCGGGAGTAGGCATCGGCGAGGGCGGGCGACTCGCCCATGCGGTCGTACGCCTCCCGGTGCAGCCGGCGATGGGCCTCCAGGTCGACGAGGAACGTCACCAGCTGCCGCCGGGGATCACCCTCGAGCGCGGGATCCGCCTCGATGTGCTCCCGTTCGCGTGTGAACAGATGGTCCAGTGCGGCGGCGAACAGGTCGTCCTTGGTCGGGAAGTACCAGCGCACGGCGTTGGCCGCGACGCCCGCCGCCTTGCCGACCTCGGCCAGGCTGGTCCCCTTGTACCCCCGGGTGGCGAAGAGCTCCCAGGCGCTCTCGACCAGGGCGGCCTCGCGCTCGGCTTTCGGGATCTGCTGACGGTTCCTTGGCATGACAGCAAAGCCTAGGCGGCGCTTCCACGCCCCCGCCGGCACCCCCCGTCCACGGCTCCGTCCCGTGACCTCGCGGTTCAGGGCGCGGTGTGAGCGGCGGCGACGCCAGGGCGGCGGCCTCGCGGCTCTCGTCGTACACCTCGGCGGCGGCGTCCCAGCGGGCGCGGCGTCGACGGACCTGTCGCTGCACCGTCCAGCGGACGGGGCCGGGCCAGATCTCCCGGTCGGCGGCCCGGGCCTTCGAGGTGGACCTCGGCCAGCGTGGTGCCCCTGGCGGCCGAGGCGCCGGAGCGCCCGCGCGCTCCGGCGGTACCCGCCCGCCGTCGTCAGTGCAGCAGCACCCGCAGGCTGAGCAGTCCCCGGTGCCTCGGGTTCTCCTGCCACTGCGCGGCGGCGGCCGGTTCGGCCAGGCGCAGGGCCGGGAAGCGGCGCAGCAGTTCGCTGAACGCGACCTCGGCCTGGAGCCGGCCCAGCTGCGCGCCGAGGCAGTGGTGGATGCCGTGGCCGAACGCGAGGTGTCGGGTGGCGTCCGGGCGGGTGATGTCGAAGCGGTCGGGGTCGGCGAAGACGGCCGGGTCGCGGTTGGCTGCGAGCAGCGCGATCTGGACGAACTCGCCGGCCGGGATCGTGGTGCCCGCGATGGTCACCGGCTCGGTCGTGCGGCGTAGCGAGGCGATGCCGAACGGGCTCTCGTAGCGCAGGACTTCCTCGATCGCGCCGGGAAGCAGCTCCGGATTCGCACGCAGCGCCGCGAGTTGCTCGGTGTGGCCGAGCAGCGCGTGGATGCCGTTCGCGATCAGGTTGACGGTGGTCTGGTGGCCGGCGATCGCGAGCAGGAACGCCATCGAGGTGATCTCGGCCTCGGTCAGCCGGTCGCCGTCCGCCTGGGCGGCGAGCAGTCCGGAGATCAGGTCGTCGCCCGGGTGGGTGCGCTTGTGGTCGACCAGGGCGCGCAGGTAGTCCGCCATGCCTTCGGCGGTCGCCACCGAGACCTCGCCGTCCGCCCCGCCGTCGTCCTCCGGGCCGGCGTCGACCGCGTTGCCCCGGACCTGGAGGTTCTCCCGTTCGGCCTGCGGCGCGCCGAACAGCTCGAAGACCACGGCGAGTGGCAGCGGCAGCGCGAACTCGCTGATCAGGTCGGCCGAGTCGAGCCCGTCCAGCTGGTCCAGCAGCGCGCCGACGTGGCGCTCGACCATCGGTCGTAGGGTCGCCACCTGCCGTCCGGTGTAAGCCTGTTGGACCAGCTTGCGCAGTCGGGTGTGCTCCGGGGGGTCGGAGTTGAGCATGTGCGTCATCAGGTCACGGCCCGGGCCTCCCTCGGAGTTCCCGACGTGTCGGGCGAACGCCTCGGTGACGGCCTTCTTGCTCAGCCGGGGGTCGGCGAGGGCGGTCCGACACTCGGCGTGGCCCGTGACGACCCAGCCTTCGAGTCCGGCCGCGCCGCCGAACCGGACCTTGCGGGCGCCGCCCTCGGTGCGCCAGCGGCGGTACGCGGCGTGCGGGTCGGCGTAGAACCGGCCGTCGGCGAACTCCGGTTCGGCATCGCCGTGTTCGGGATCCCCGTGCGCGGTGTGCATGCGATCAGCGTGCATCGCGTGCCTTCAGGACGCGGACCTCGCTGACGCCGAGCAGACCGAGCAGTGGCACCTTGGCGGTCCGCTGCTCGGGGTCGACGACCAGGCCGGCTGCCCGGATCCGGTCCAGCAGGAGTTCGGCGAGCGGCATCACCATGTGCCGGCCCCAGCAGCGTTCGGAGGAGTGCCCGAACGGCAGGTAACCGGGAGTGCTGTCCGGGTCGAGGTGGTCCCAGCGTTCGGGGCGGAACTCGTCCGGGGCCTCCCACAGCGCCGGGTCGCGTTGTGAGAGCAGCGGCAGGACGAGGACGTCGTCGCCCGCACCGATCCGCGGGTCGAGCGCGGGGTACTCGGGCGATGCGCGGCGCAGGATGTTCCACGAGGGCGGCAGCATGCGCAGTGACTCGAGGATGATGTTCCGGTTCGGCGTGCTGTCGTCGAACGGCGAGCCGAGCCAGAGCGCGTTCGCGACCAGGGTGGAGATGGTGAAGCAGACGGGTGCGGCGGCTCGGCGGTACATGCCCAGCGCGTACCGTCGGTCCTGGTAGTTGGCCGCCTTCGCGGTGAGCTTGCCGAGTTCGGTGAGGTCGTCGCCGGGCTTGGGCCTGCCGGGCAGTGCGGCGCCGACCGAGATCACCAACCAGGTGAGCAGCGGCGTCAGTTCGAGATTGCGGCTCATCAGGATCTGCAGCCGGCGCGGGTCCCGCCCGAGGATGAGGTCACGCAGGAAGAGGTGTCCGGTGAGCGGCCACGGACCGGACAGGTCGATGTTCGGCGGCAGCGGGGCCTTCAGTGCCTCGCGCACGTCGCTGCCGATCGTCCGCGTCACCGAGGACGCCTCGGTGCGGGTGATCGAACGTCCGTGCAGCGGTTTGAACGTGGGCCGTTCGATCTCGGTGGCGCGTCGGGCGGCGAGGATCCGGTCGATGAGCTCGGGCCCGGCGACCCCGATCGTGTCGGGTTCGAGCCGGACGGCGTCCTTGCCTAGATGGTCCCTGAGCAGGGCCTCGAGTCGGGGGGAGAGCACGGTGTTTCGCGAACGGGCGGAGGCGGGGGAGAGTGCCATGTGATGTCTCCGAGACTTTGCCGGGGCCGGTCTCCGCCCCGCCCCGGGCCCGATCTCCCGGCGAGGCCGCGAGGGGGCAGGGGCGGGGCGGATCAGCTGTTCAGGTACCGGAGGTACCGATCAGTCGGCTTAGTACCAGATGTACCAAGCGCTGGCCTTCAGGCTCTTCTTGGCGAAGGACGCGTCACGGATGGCGAACAGGATCTTCATGATTGGTTCTCCCTTTCATTGCCGGGTGGCTGAGTGAACGCAAGGCCACTCTGCAGTTGCCTTACAGACGTATCCACGCGGCCGGGTCCCTGTCAGGTTCACCTCTGGGGGCGGCTCTTGCCGAGAGACCGAGGGATATGCGGAAAGGCCCTGTTCGCGGCAGTCGACTCGCGGGGCGTCGGCCTGAGGTTCCCCCGAGGTGCGGAAGGCTGCCGGGCCCGTCGTTCCGCCCGCTCGGGCGAGCCAGCTCCGCCCACCGTTCCCTCCGCTCCAACCTGGCGGCGTGAAAACCGCTGACTTCACCCTCGACGACGTCGACCCCGGCGAATGGGGTGGTACGGCACTCCGCAGGTGCAGCGTGTGTGACCGGTCGCTGGAAGGAGCCGAGATCCACCAGGCATGGATCTCACTGCGAGTTGCCACCGACGTCTTGCCGCTCCTGGCCAACGCCTGCTCCGCAGCCTGCCTGCAGATCCTTCCCAAGCCTCCCGAGGACTACATCCAGACCCCACACACGGGTGGCCCCGGACCTGCCCAACCCACCGCTGACTACTCCTGACTCCCCATCAGGTCAACGAGCTGCGGCTCAGCTACCGGATGCCGGCCCAGGTCGGCATCCGGGCCGTCACGAGATCAGCGTTGACCTGACGTAGTCGCGTCAGGGCGTCAGGAGTATGCGCTTGCGGAGGAAGTCGAGGTTGGCTCGTCCGAATCCTTGTCGTTTGAGGAGCTTTGCCCGTGTGACCTGTCCTTCGACCTGCCCGGAGCTCCACGGGGTGGAGGGCCCGGCCGTGACGGCGTCGACGTCGCGGCTCAGCCCACTGATGAGGGAGTGCAGGGCGGGCAGGCCGTCGGCGAGGATGCGTTCCATCCAGGCGGGCAACCGGTCGCCCCGCAGGTCCTGCATCATGGCGGCGAAGTCGCGGACGTGGTGGGTGACCGCGTCGAGTGCGGGGCGGCCGGCCTGGATCTCCTGGAGGTCAACGGCATCATCGGCTGTCAGATGTGCGGGGTCGGTCATGGTCCAGCGGACAATGCGGCGAGGCCGTGGAGCCGGGCGGGGCACGGGTGGACCGGCGGCCCCCGCCCCGGTCACATCCGCGAGCGTGACCGGGGCGGGGGCCGCCGGCGGCGAGGGGTGAGCCTGCCGTTCCTCAGGACGCGTTGAACCTCAGGAGGAGGCGGGGGCACGGCGCCGCGACCTCGTCCTCAGGGGGAGGGCCCCATGCCGCGAGTGCGGCGGAAACCCCCTGTGGGCCGGATTCCAGATAGCAGATCATGTTCACCGGGTACCGACTGTTGTCGAACATGTAGCGGTCCATCGGTGTCGGCTCCTCGCTTATTCGCAGCCCTCGTTCCTCGGGCGGGCCGATCCGGTGCCAGTCGGGATGCAGATGGATGGAGCCCAGGATCTCGACCCCGTCACGGTCCGCCTGCCGGTGAATACGCAGCAGATCCTGCGAGCTGCACCAGAATCCCCGGTGGGGGTTTCGGTAGGCGCTTCCGAAGCACGGCTCTATGGAGTTCGAGAACTCTTCGAGCGCCATCGGGTCGGTGGCACGGACGTTGGTCGCGAACTGGACCGTGGTGATGGCCGCGACACCGTCGACGACGGTGCCGAGCAGGAGGGCGAAACAGGAGGGTGGTTGCTGTGGCGTACAGGCCTCGTATTCATCGCGCGCCACTGAGATGAATGACTTGAGGGCGTCGAATCCGATCAGGACGGTGTGGGGGATGAGGGTCACGATGGCTCCTCCTCCTTCAGCCGACGTGCGCATGGTGGTCCGCCGCGGTGGTCCGTGAGGCGAGATCCAGCGAGTGGACCTCGGCCGGGGAGAGCTCCAGGGTCGCTCCCGGGATCAGTTCGGCGAGCTGCTCGGGCGTCCTGCTGCTGGCGAGCGGAGCGACGACATGGGGCTGCGCCCTCAGCCAGGCCAGGGCCACCGCGGCGGGGGCGGTGCCGTGCTCGGCGGCGATCGTGTCCAGCGCCCGGAGCACCGCGCGGCCGCGGGGCGTTTCGCCGTACGGTCGTGCCGCGTCGCTGCGGATGCTGGGAACGGCGGGTGCGCCTTCACGGTACTTGCCGGTCAGGAAGCCCTGCGCCAGGGCGAAGTACGGGACGCAGGAGACGCCCTCGCGCTCGCAGACCGGGGCGATCCCACTCTCGAAGGGCTCGCGCTCCATGAGGTTGTAGGGGGGCTGGACCGCCACGTACGAGGCGAGTCCCGAACGCTTCGAGACCTCAAGGGATTCGGCCAGCCTGGGGCCGCTGATGTTCGAGGCGCCGATGTGGCGCACCTTACCTGCCGAGATCAGCGCGTCGAGTGCGGCGAGGGTCTCTTCGAGGGGAGTTTCGGGATCGTCCGCGTGCGTGTAGTAGAGGTCGATGTGATCCGTCCGCAGACGGCGCAGGGATTCCTCCACCGCCTGGTGGACGACCTTCGCCGTGAGCCCGGACAGTCCGTTCAGTCGGCCTACCTTGGTGGCTATGACGAAACGGTCCCGCTGACCGCGCGCGGCCAGCCAGTTGCCGAGGATCGACTCGGACTCCCCACCGGTGTTTCCGGGGGCCCATTGGGAATAGGAGTCGGCGGTGTCGATGAAGTTCCCGCCCGCGTCGGCATAGGCGTCGAGGACGCGGAAGGATGTCCGCTCGTCGACAGTCCATCCGAAGACGCTGCCGCCGAGGCAGAGTGGAAAGACGTCGAGCTCGGAATGTGCGATGGTGGCCAATGGACGCTTTCTGGGTTCTTACCGGTTCCGGTGGTCGGTTCCGGTGCGGAGGGTGGGCGCAGGGGGGCGCGGCTCGGCGCGACTTCCCACATCGTTCCCGCCTGAGGGGTCGACTGGCGCCCGCGACAGCAAGTTCCGATGAATGGTGTGAACTTGATAAGTAGTCAGCGCGGAAACCGATACTACAGTCCGGTCCGACGCCGTGCCGAGACGTCGGCTTGATTCCGTCGTGGCCGGGGTGTGCGCCTGCACCGTCGCTCTGCGCTCGAACGGCTCGACGGCGAGGCCGCCCCCGTGACCGTCGTCAAGGACCTCAAGGTTGAGGGCAGTTCCTCCGGCATCAAGGCGGGCACCACGGTCCGCGACATCCGCCCGGTCGACGGCGTCGACGGCCACGACATCGACTGCCGCCGCATCGAGGGCTTCTCGGCGCCGGGCAGCTCAAGTCCGGCGTCGTCAAGAAGGCCTGATCACTCCTCGTCGCCCGGGCTGGTGCCGCTCGGCGGGCGGAGTGAACAACACCTGGGTGGGGGAGAGGAGTTGATGTCCATCTCGGCGGCCCGCCGCCACGGCTTCGTCGCAACCGCGCCGCGTCGACGGAGGGCCTGCGTCCCTTCCCACGGCGGCTCCTCCGCCCGGGGCCCCGACCCGGCGCGTTCACCGACGCCCTCAAGCGCCGCGCCGACGTCGAGGTCCTCCGGCTGACCGTGGCGAACCGGGACGCCCTTCCCGGACGGCTGGCGGCGCGGCTGGAGTCGGCGGGACGCTGATCCCGTACGAGAGGACGCATCCGATGGCCCGCCCCGGTGGCACCGACTCCGCGATCACTCGACGACACGACGACCTGCTGCGCGCCTCGGCCCGCTGGTCCGGGCGCGCCACGAGGCCCCGTCCTACGGGCGCGCCCCGGCCTTCCTCGCCATGATTGGCTACGAGCAGGTCCGCTCGGTTGTCGCCGCCCTCGCAGGCGATCACGAAGCCGCCGCCCGCGTCGAACTCAGCCTCCCGGAAACGGGAGTGTGCGGCGGAGCCGGCGGGTGACGGCCGACGGCCCGGGTGCCGGACGGTGTCCCCTCGGGAGGGGCGTCCGGCAGCCGGGCCGGTGGTTCAGGTGGCGTGCAGGGCCAAGGTGGGGGAGAGCCGTGCGGCGCGGACAGCCGGGTAGAGGCCGGCGACGGTGCCGATGACCAGGGTGGCGGCGAAGCCGCCGGTGACCGCCCACAGGGGGACGACCCAGGGCAGGGCGCCGGAGGCCGCGTAGACGGCGGTCGCGGCGGAGCCCAGGCCGATGCCGGCCAGTCCGCCGAGTCCGGACAGCATGAGGGACTCGGTGACGAACTGGATCCTGATCTGGCCGCGGGTGGCGCCGAGGGAGCGGCGCAGGCCGATCTCGTGGCGCCGCTCCAGCACCGAGATGATCATGGTGTTGGCGACGCCGACGCCGCCGACCAGCAGGGCGATTCCGCCCAGGCCGAGCAGCAGGGTGGAGAAGGCGCCTTCGGTGGCGGCCTTCGCCTGGAGCGCGGCGGAGGGGTCGCCGACGGCGACGTTCTGCGGGTTCTCGGAGTCGACGGTGCGGGCGAGGAGGTCTCGGACCTGCCCGACCGCGGCGTCGGCTGAGCGCTCGTAGACGGAGGTGGGGTGGCCGTCGAACGCGAGGTACCGCTCGGCGGCGCTCCAGCCGACGAGGGCGGAGCGTTCGATCTCGGGGGCGAGTGGGAGGGGACCGAGGATGCCGGTGACGGTGAAGTACTGGTCATCGAGCCAGACCTGGCGACCGGGTTCGGTGATGCCCAGGCGCTGCGCGGCGACGTCGCCGAGGACGACCGCAGGGTAGGCAGCGGTGGCGGGGTTGAGCCAGGTGCCGCGGGTGACGGTGGCGCGCAGGGTGGTGAGCAGGCCGTCGGTGGCGGCTTTGACGGTGATGCCGCCGTTGTCGCCGGTGGGGATCTTCTCGGTCCGGCGAATCGAGCGTTTGACGTCGCCGGTGGCACCGACGCTCTGAACGCCGGGGATGCGGGCGACCCTGTCGGGGGCGTCCTCGGGGAGCTCGACGTCGCCCTGGCCGAACATGGCCTCGCCGGGCTTGGCGATGAGCATGTTGGTGCCCAGCGCGTCGAGTTGGCGCAGGAGCTGGGCCTTGCTGGAGGCGGATATCCCGACGACGGCGATCATGGTGGCGATGCCGATGGCGATGCCGAGCGCGGAGAGGATCACTCGGACGGGGCGTCCGCGCAGGCCCGCTGAGCCGACGTGGAGAATGTCGCGCGGCCCCAGGCGGGAGGCCTTGAGGCGGCGCGGGGCGTCGATGGGCTTCATCGGCCGGCCACCTTACGGGGCGCCGCCGCGGGGGAGGCGCTGTGTTCGTCCGCGATGACGCGGCCGTCGGTGATCCTGACACGCCGCGGCAGGCGGGCGGCGAGGTCGTGGTCGTGGGTGATGACGGCGATGGTGGCTCCGTCGGCGTTGAGGTCGTGCAGCAGCTCGACGACCGCCTGCCCGGAGGCGGTGTCCAGCGCGCCGGTCGGCTCGTCGGCCAGGAGGAGATCGGGCTCGCCGACGACGGCGCGGGCGATGGCGACGCGCTGCTTCTGGCCGCCGGACAGTTCGTGCGGGCGGTGGCCGAGCCGGTCGGCGAGGCCGACCCGGGCCAGGGCCTCGGCGGCCATCGTCCGGCGCTTCGTGCGGGGCAGACCGGAGTAGAGCAGCCCCTCGGCGACGTTGTCCTGCGCGCTGACGCCGGGGACCAGGTGGAAGGCCTGGAACACGAAGCCGATGTGGCGGGCGCGCAGCGCGGAGAGCTGCCGGTCGCCGAGGGAGGCGATGTCGTGGCCGGCGATGGCGACGGTGCCGGAGGTCGGCCGGTCGAGGGTGCCGACGATGTGCAGCAGGGTGGACTTGCCGGATCCGGACGGGCCGACGATGGCCAGCAGCTCGCCCGCGCGCACGGTGAGGTCGACGCCGGCCAGCGCGGTGACGCCGCCGGGGTAGGAACGGGTCACGTCGCGCAGATCGACGACGGGGTGCGCGGCGGAGGGCGGGGCCGGGACGGAGTCGGGTGTGGTGGTCACTTGCCGGGCACCCGGACCTTCGCACCGGTGGCCAGGCCTTCGCCGGTGACCTCGACCCGGCCCTGGCCGAACATGCCGAGCCGCACCGTCGCCTCGTGGCTCGTCCCGTCCTGGTCGACGACCTCGACGGCGAAGCCGCCGTCGGGCAGGGCGAGCAGGGCGTTGACGGGGACCGACAGGACCCCCTTGCGGGTGTCCTTCACCAGGTCGACGGTCACCGGTGCCTGGTCGAGGCCCCCCACCTTGCCGGGGTCGTCGAAGGTGACGGTGACGTCGATCCGGGGGGTCTTGTCCTGGGCGTCCTCGCCGGTCTTCGCGGTGCGGCCGACCTCGGTGACCTTGCCGGCGGCCTTGGTGCCGTCCGGGAGCGTCACCTGGACGGCGCTGCCCGCCCTGGCGAGGTCGCTCTCGCCGACGGCCAGCGGGAAGCGCGCCACCCGCTCGCTGCCGGTCACCGTCAGCACGGGCTTGCCGGGAGCGAGCGGGTCGCCCTTGGGCAGACTGTTCTCCTGGACGCGGACGGCACCGTCGAGGAACGCCACCTGGTCCGGGCCGACCTGCCCGGTTTGCTCCAGACCGTGGGACTTCTGCCAGCGCCTGACCGCCTCGGCGGTGGCGTCCGTGAACTTCCCGTCCACGGTCAGGGAGCCGGCGAGGCCGAGTGCCCGCAGGTTCTCCTCCAGCTGACGTACGTCCTTGCCCTCGTCGCCGCTCCGGAGCGTGCGGTACATCGGCTCGGCGCCGTACAGCAGCCACACGGCCCGGCCGTCGGCCTCGTACAGCCGCTGGTCGCGCTCCACCCCGGTGCCGGGCGCCGGGGTCCAGGTGAGGGTACCGGTGGTGGTCGCGTTGACCTTGCGTTCGGCGGCGAAGCCGAGCGTGCCGTTGCGGCGCACGCTGCTGCTCAGATCGGAGCGGGTGACCTCGGCGGTGGCGCCCGCCCGCGCCGTGGGCTCGGCCGCCGCCGCGTTCCCGTGGCCGGCCGCGGGGCCGAGGCGGGTGACGGCGGCCGTGCCGCCCACGGCAGCGACCACCACGACCAGGGACGCGATCAGGGTGCGGCGCCTCACCGGGTCTCCTTCATGCAGTCCTGGAAGATCCTGTCGAAGGTCGGCTGGTCCATCCCCGGGGGCGGTGTCGGCAGCGCTTTGGTGCCGGTGCCGTCGAACTTGGGATCCTCAAGGTCCACACCCTTCGCCCGCACGCACGCGGTGAACTTCAGCGCGTTGTCCTTCTGCTCCTGGGTGAGCTCGCCACCGAAGCCACTGGCCACGCCCTTGTCGCGGCAGGCCGCCATGGCCGCGCCGATCTGCTCGTCCGAGGAGCCCTCCTCGATGGTGAAGCTGGTGCCCTTCCGGCCCGGAGCGGGCTCACGCACCTGCAAGCCGTTCTCGCGCAGGCAGGCACGGAACTCCCGCGCCTTGTCGGCCTGCGTCCCCTGGCCCGCGCCGCTCGCGGCTGACCCGCCCGCGGCGGATCCCCCGTCGGAGCCGGAACAGGCGGTGGTGAACAGGGCCAGGGCCGCGAGGACGGCAACGGCGAGCGCGGGCCGGCGGCGATGTGCTGTCACGGAGATCTCCCGGTGGGTCGGTTCTCGTCGAGTGCCCGGAGCCTGCCGCAGGGCCGTGTTTCGGTTCTGTCAACCCGGGCCTTAACACCGCCGAAACCCCAGGTCACCGGATACTGGGGCGATGCGCGTACTGGTGGTGGAGGACGAGGCGTTCCTCGCCGAGATGATCGCCGAAGGCCTGCGCCGCGACGCGCTCGCCGTGGACACCGTGGGCGACGGCCTCGAAGCCCTCGCCAGGCTCCGCCTCGGCGCGTACGACGTGGTCATCCTCGACCGCGACCTGCCAGGCCTGCACGGCGACGAGGTCTGCCGGCACATCGTCGACCAGCGGCTGCTCACCCGGATCCTGATGCTCACCGCCGCCGGCACCGTCCGCGACCGGGTCGAAGGACTCGGCCTGGGCGCCGACGACTACCTCACCAAACCCTTCGCCTATGACGAACTCCTCGCCCGCGTCCTCGCACTCGGCCGTCGCGCCCAGCCCGCGCTGCCGCCCGTCCTGCACCGCGCCGGGCTCACCCTGGACACCGCCCGCCGCGAAGCCCGCCGCGACGGCCGTCACCTGGCCCTCTCCCCGAAGGAGTTCGCCGTCCTGGAGACCCTGCTGCGCGCCGACGGCGCCGTGGTCAGCGCCGAGGACCTCATCGAACAGGTCTGGGAGGAGCACACCAGCTACCGCACCAGCGCCGTCCGGGTCGCCCTGAGCAAACTGCGGGCCAAACTCGGCGAACCGCCGGTGGTGGAGACCGTCCCGGGCTCCGGCTACCGCGTGGCCTCCGGCCACCGTCCGCGCCCGGAGGACGACCTGGACGGCGCCCGGTGAGACGGATCGCCGCCACCGAACGAGCCCGCCTGACCGCCCTGTACGGGGGCCTCCTGGTGTTCGCCGGAGTGCTGCTCACCGGCCTGGTGTACCTGCTCGTCGAACAAGGGCTGGCCACCTCGATCGGCACCGCCGTCAAAGGCGCCGTGCCCAAGGAGACCACCGCGCTGCCCGGCACCGGCCCCGCCCTGTCCCCCTACTCCCAGCGGGCGCTGCCCCTGGCCAGGATCATCGACGACGCCGAACAGGCGGCGCTGACCCGCCTGCTGCTCGTCACCCTCGCCGCGCTCGTCCTCTACAGCCTGTGCTCGATCGCCCTGGCCTGGTGGATGGCCGGCCGGGTCCTGCGTCCGGTTGCGGTGATCACCGACACCGCCCGGCGGCTGTCCGGCACCAACCTGCACGAGCGCATCGCCCTCGCCGCCCCGCCCGGCGAACTCAAGGAACTCGCCGACACCTTCGACGGCATGCTGGAACGGATCGAACAACTCGTCGGCGCCCAACAGCGGTTCGCCGCCAACGCCGCCCACGAGCTGCGCACACCGCTCGCCGTCCAGCGCGCCGCCGCCGAGATCGGGTTGGACGGTGCACCCGACGCCGTGCAGGTCGCCCGCATCCGGGCCAAGCTCATCGACGTCGCCGAGGAGAGCCAGCGGCTGATCGACGGCCTCCTCCTGCTCGCCGACTCCGAACAGGGCCGGCACCACAACGACCCGGTCGCCCTGCACGAACTCGCCGCACACGCCGCCGCGGCCCGGGCCGCGGACGCCGCAGCCCGTCAGATCGAGATCGTCACCGACGTGCGGCCGGTCACCGTGTCCGGGGACAGCGTGCTGCTGGAACGGCTGGTGCAGAACCTCGTCGCGAACGCCGTCCGGCACAACCACCCCGGCGGTCGGGTGCGGGTGACCACCGGACCGCACGGCCTGGCCGTCTCCAACACCGGCCCCCAGGTACCGCCCGACACGGTGCCGCTGCTGTTCGAACCGTTCCGGCGGATGGCGGAACGCCGCCACGCTCCGGGGGAGGGGGCCGGCCTGGGACTGTCGATCGTCGCGTCGGTGGCCCGCGCCCACCGCGCCACCGTCTTGGCCAAGGCCAATCCGGCTCCCGGCGGCGGGCTGACCGTCACGGTCGCCTTCCCGCCCGCCGATCCGCGGGCCTGATGTCAGCCGGCGCCGCAGCACCGAGGGCGGGCAGGCTCCCGGGCAGCCGGACGGCGCTGGTTCAGCGCGGGGCGGTCGGGTGGCCGAAGCGGAGGAGCGGGTCCTCCGTGTCGAAGGGCACGTCCTCGCGGGCGGCGTCGACGGCGGCGTCCGAGCGGGGCAGGTCGAACGGCAGCGAGCCGGTCATCGGGCCGCGGCCGAACACCGCGTCCAGGACGACCTCGTCCGCCGCGCCGTACCCGCCGGCTCGGCGCCGGTGATCACCCGCAGCCCTACCTTTCGTCCCCCTCGGGCGAGCAACCGGATCACGCAGGTGCTGATCCTCCGGCCAGACACTGGTAGTGGCTTCCGAAGTGCACCAGGGGGTCGGCGGCGCCGTTCTGGTCGCACCACAGGGGCTGCCCCAGCACGAGCAGGTGGTCGGCGGCGGCGACGGTGCGCTCGACCCGGCACACCAGGGCCGCCATCGCCTCGTCGATCACCGGGACGTCCCGGACCAGCCGGTGGCCGATCCCGGCGAACCGCTGTTCGGCCGGTGTGGTGGCGAACCGGTCGGCCAGGTCCTGGTGATGGCGGCCGAGCAGGTTGATGCCGAAGGCACCCTGGCCGGTGATCGCGGCCAGGGTGCGGCTGCTCCGGCACAGCGACACCAGCACGAGCGGCGGGCTGAGCGAGACCGAGGTGAAGGAACTGGCCGTGCAACCGGTCGGCCGGCCCTGGGACGTGGCGGTGACCAGGGCGACCCCCGTGGCCCAGCGGCGCATGACGCTCCGCAGGGCCGGTCCGGTGACGGCCGGGGTCTCCGGCCGGGGCGTCACCGGACCGGTCACGGTGCCGGGATCCGGCCCGGCCGTCACGACACCCTCACCGGATCCGCGACCGCGTCCGGCGAGCTCGTGGCCGACTCGGCCGCCGCCAGGTCGATCTGATGAGCCGTCAGATCGCCCAGTGCGAGGTGGCATTCGGCGCGCTGTCGCAGCAGGTCGGCTCGGTCGGCGCCGGGCAGCAGCAGTGCGGCGGTGTAGTCCTGGCGGGCCGACTCCCAGTCACCGGCACTCTGGTGGACGTAGCCACGGTTGTAGAGCAGGTCCGGATTGTCGGCCTCGATCGCCAGCGCCCGGGTGAGATCCGCGACCGCGGTGCCGTGGTCGCCCGTCTCCAGGAGCAGGGCCGCGCGGTTGGCCAGCGCGCTCACCAGGTCCGGCTCGGCGGTCAGCGCCAGGGCGAAGTCGCGCAGCGCCGCCCGGTCGTCGCCCGCGTCCAGCGCCAGTAGCCCCCGGGCGGACAACAGGCGGGCGTCGCCCGGGTGGTGGCGCAGCCCCTCCTCGACCTGGGCCAGCGATCCCGCCGCATCGCCCTGCTCCCGCAGCAGGCTGGCGAGGTTGATCCGGGCGTCCAACTCGTCGGGTTCCAGATCGAGTACGTACGTCAGGTCCGCGATCGCGCCTGCCAGGTCGCCCAGTTCCAGGAGCAGGTCGGCCCGGTTGTAGTGCATCTCCCAGAACGGCGCGGCGAAGGTGATCGACTCACTGTAGTCGGCCAACGCGCCGGGCAGGTCGCCCATCCGGCGCCGCAGGTCGGCCCGGTCGAAGTAGTAGTCCGGGTAGTTGGGATCCAGCTCGATGACGGTGTCGATGTCGGCCAGCGCCTCCTCCAGGCGGCCGAGCGCCGTGTACACCCGGCCCCGGTTGTGCACCAGCACGGAGCGGTGCAAGCGGTGTTTCTCGGCGGGGAGTTCGCGGTCGATGTCGGCCAGGCCGGTGCTGACCAGGCGCAGCGCCTCGGCCGGGTTGCCGAGCTGGAGCTCCACCAGGGCCAGGCCGTTGCGGTTGAAGACCGACTGGAAGACGCGCTGGTCGTGGTCCGGCAGTAGGGAAGCCATCGCGAGCACGTTGTGCAGGTGGGCCTTGGCCAGCTGGTGGTCCTTGTGCTCGGCCGGGTAGTAGCGCGTGTAGAGCATGGCGAGGGCGTAGCCGGAGAAGATGTGCAGCATCGGCTGTTGGAACATGGCGCGCAGCTCGATGTAGCGCCGTTCGGCCTCCTCCGGCCGGCCGAGGATCGCCAGTGCGGTGGTGACCTTGGTGCCCAGCATCCAGTACTTCCGGGGCTCCTCGGCCGGGTCCACCAGGGCCGTGCCACGTCCGGCCACGTCGAGCAGCGCGTGGTAGAAGCCCATCGAGACCAGGTACTCGGCGGCTTCGAATAACGCGTCGGCGGCCGCTTCCCGGTCGCTGCCGTGCTCCAGGTGATAGGGGATCGCCCCGAGGGACAGGCTCCAGTCTCCGCGGCGGCGCAGCTCGGCCGCCCGCTGGTCGTGCAGTCGAGCCCGCTCGGCGGCGTCGACGCGGTGGTAGGCGGCTTTTTCGGCGGGGTCGTGGGAGGTGCCGTCGGACCCGACGTAGGCCTGGGCCAGCTTGTGATGATCCGTCAGATCATCGTGCCCGTCCGGATGTTGGGCGACCGTTTGGGCGACCGCACGGGCGGCACGGGCGGCACGGGCGGCGAGGGCCGTGGCGAGTTCGGGGATCAGGTCGGCGCCGCCGGTGTGCACGGTGACCATCAGCAGGTCCGGCCGGGCCCGGCGCAGCAGGATGGCGAGGAACTCCTGGTCGGTGTGATCGGCTTCGTCGACCCGGTCGAAGCGCAGGGCCAGCGCGTGGCCGAGCTCGCGGGCGTGGCCGTGCAGGAACTCGACGATGCCGTGGGCGAGACGGCGGGTGCGCTTCGCCGGGTAGAGGCGGGTGCGCTCGTTGGGCACGGCCAGCGAGGTGAGGGTCTGCGGTCCGGCGCCGATCAGGTCCTTGAGCTCCGGAGCGGCGGACAGGATCTCGACGGCGTGGCGCGCCACGAGCTCCGGGCGGGCCCGGTGCGCATCCGGCACCAGTGAGCGCAGCAGTGTGCCCAGACCGGTGTACGGTCCGCGCAGCCGCCGGTGGCAGTCGGCTCGGGCGTCGTACCGGTCGTCGTGCGCGGTGCCTTCGGGCTGGAGGCGCCAGGTGTGGGAGGTCACGGGTTTTCCTTTCGTGAGTGCGCGGGCCGGTCACGCGGCGGCGCGGCGTTGCCTGCGGCCGACCAGCAGGGGCAGCACGACGACCTGGACGACGATGACGAGCAGGGCGACGGCGGCATCCCAGAGCCGGCTGTCGCCCAGCGAGCGGTTCGCGATGCCGTCGGCGAGTCGCTGGGTGAACGTCACGGTCGGCAGGACGACGGTGAACACGGCGGCGACCAGCAGGACGGCGGTGCCGATCGCGGTCAGCAGGGCGAACCAGGGCGCCAGCGCCCGCTCCCGCGCCGACCAGCGGTCCTCCGCCCAGCCGCCCCGGCCCAGACGGTGGCGCAGGTAGGCCGAACCCACCTCGTGCAGGTTGGCGCAGCCCAGGGCCGTGGCGAGGACGTAGTAGAGGTCGGTGCGCAGGAAGATCAGGAACTGCCAGGCCAGCCGGGGCAGGATCAGGTACGCCACGGCGAGGGCGAACCGCCCGGCCCAGGACGGTCCGGTCGCGAGGTCGGCCGCCGCCGCGAGGGTGAGCACGCCGAAGAGCACGACCTCGCCGAGCATCCCGGCCAGGAAGGGCAGATGGCGCTGCGCGGGCCGCACACCGAACAGCGCGTCGAGCCGGGTCTCGAAGACCACGAAGTAGAGCCGTCGTCCGATGCCCAGACTGGTGGGCAGGCCGAGCCTGCGGCCGGCCAGGACGTGCCAGCCCTCGTGCCAGAGCATGAGCGGCATCTGCAGCACGGCGAGGGTCACCTCCACCGCGACCAGGGACGGGGCGAAGAACAGGTTCCGGGTGTGCGGCTGCAGTCGGGGCTCGTAGATCATCGCCGCGATCGCCAGTGCGGTGATCAGCGCGTAACAGCTCCAGCCGAGCGGCGAGAACATGGCACGTCCCCAGGCCTGGAGGCGTACGGGCACGGGCTCGGCGGCGGCGCCGGACTCGTGGACGAAGCCGAGATCGCGCATGGTCTCGACGAAGTCGGCCAGGTCGACCGGCTCTCCGTAGGTCGCGCGGTACCAGGCGGCGGCCTCGGCGAGCGGCATGCCGTCGGCCAGGCGTCGCAGCAGCGCCGCGCCGTCCTCCGGGAGCAGCGCGAAGGACCCGGTGTCGGGCCGGCCCACCATCGTGCCGTCGCGTTCGGTGACGAAGGTGAGCGGATGGAACGCGAGGTCGGCGGTCGCCATGATCTCTCCCTCGGAGGGGTGCGGGCCGCTCGGAGGGGTGCGGGCCTCGGGCGGGTGCGGCGGGACGAACCCGGGCCCGCGTGCTGTGCTGCACGCAGGCCCGGGGGTGTCACCAGGTCAGCAGACCACCAGGACGTAGGACGCCGGCGAGGTGAGCTTGATGGAACCGGTCTTGCGCACAGTGATCTTCTTCATGGTTCGACTCCCTTGATGAAGAGGTGGGTTGGCGCCGTCCCGCCCTGGCGGCGGATCGGCGAGTCAGACGATGGCACGGCGCCGGGTGGGCGGACATGGGTAGTCGGTCCCCGTCTTCCTGCCGGCGGCCGGGACGGAAAACGGGGGCCCGACCCCCATACCGGGGCGGCCGGGCTCGGACACCATCCATGCCATGCGAAATGACGCCCTCTCCGTGATCGCCTGTGGCTCGATCGTGGCCAAGGACCTGCCGAACTACCTCGTCTTCCTCCGCCAGGAGATCGACCTGCCGCTACGGGTCCTGCTGACCGCGAGCGCCGCGCGCTTCGTCCAGCCCCAGGTACTGGCCTGGCACGCGGACGAGGTGTACGTCGCCGACGACCCGGCCCTCAACCCCACCGAGTTCGCGCACCGCTCGCTCGGCCTGGTGGTACTGCCCGCCACCGCCAACACCCTGGCCGCGGCGGCCCTCGGGCTGGCCGCCACGCCGGCCCAGACGGTCCTGCTGGCCCACGAGCGGCCCGCACTGTTCTTCCCGAACATGAACGGCTCGATGTGGCGCAAGCCCGCGACCCGGCGTCACGTCAGCACGCTGCGCGCCGACGGCCACACCGTGGTCGAGCCGACCGAGCGCGAGATGTTCGTGCTGTGGCAGAAGGAGAACGGCGTCGGGCCTGCCATGCAGGGTCCCGACGAGGCCGCCGAGACGGTCGTGAAGTGGCTGGAGGAGGCCCTCAACGGCGACGACGAGTCGGCATAGGGTCCCCCTTGATCGGATCAGCAGACCGGAGGGGAGCACGATGACGGAACCGCGCGTGGACCGGTTCAGTGGACTCGTCGGACGCGAGGACGAACTCGCCCTGCTGGACCGCGCACTGCAGGACGCGCGGACGTCGGTGGGTGGCACGGTGTGCGTGACCGGAGAGCCGGGGATCGGGAAGACCAGGCTGGCCGGCGAGGCGATCACGCTGGCCCGGGAGGCCGGGATGACCGTGCTCAAGGGCCGCTGCATCGCCACCGGCCCGGCCGTGCCGTACCGGTCGCTCACCGAGGCACTGCTGTCACTCGCCCGGGCCGGTGGCGCGCCGCCCACCGACGCGCTCGGACCGTACCTGCCCGTGCTCGGCCGTCTGGTACCCGAGTGGGCGATCGGGGACGCCTGCGACCGGTCGCCGATCGTGCTGGCCGAGGCCGTGGTCCGGCTGGCCGCCGCCTGCGGACGGGAGCGCGGCTGCCTGCTCGTCATCGACGACCTGCACGACGCGGACCTCGAGACGCTGGCGGTCCTGGAGTACCTGGCGGCCAACCTGGCCCTGCTGCCGGTTGCCGTCGTCGCCACCCTGCGGGACACGCCCGGCGCCGCCCACGCGCTCGCGGACACGCTGGCCCAGCGCGGGGAAGCCGGCCTGGTGAGACTCGGCCGGCTCGGTGCAGCGCAGGTGCACGCGCTGACCGCGAGCTGTCTCGGCTGTCCGCCGGACGAGCTGCCGGTGGCGGTGTCCGACCGGGTGCTCGCCGACAGCAGTGGAATCCCGTTCACCGCCGTCGAGTTGATCCGCGGCATGCGCGCCGAGGGCCGACTCGTCCGCACCGAGGACCGCTGGCAGCTGGTCGGCACCAGCCGCGCGGCCATCCCGTTCACCCTGGTCCGGGCGGTCGAGCAGCGGGCGGAGCGGCTCGGACCGCAGACGCTCCAGCTGCTGTCGGCCGCCGCAGTGCTGGGCCGCAGCTTCCCGCTGTCGGTGGCGCGGCGCTGCGCCGCGCCGGACGACCACGAGCCCGCCGGCTCGCTGCGCTCCGCCGTCGTCGACGGCCTGCTGGTGCCGGACGACGAGCGTGGGCCCGACTGGTACGCCTTCGAACATCCGCTGACCCAGGAGGCGTTGCTCGACCGGCTCACGCCGGCCGACCGGGCCGAGCTCGCCGCCCGGGCCGTGGCGGCCATGAACGAGCTCGACCCGGGCCTGCCCGGCACATGGTGCCTGCTGGCCGCGCGGCTGCACGGGCAGGCGGGGGACCGCCGGACCGCCGCCGTCCGCTACCTGGAGGTGGCCCGCCGTGCCCTGGCCGGCCACGGGCCCGGAACGGCGATCGCGGTGCTGCACGAAGCCCGGTCGGCCTTGGGGCCTGTCGACGGATCGGACATCCATCTGCCTGACGACGCCGTACCGGCCGGCGTGCGAAGGGAGTTGCTGGAGACCCTGCTGCTCGCCCTGGCGGACGACGGCCGGCTCGACCGGGCCACCGAGGTGGCGCAGCAACTGCGCCGGGCCGATGTCGAGGCCGATCCGGGACGCCGGGTCGAGCTGCACATGCGGCTGGCCTGGGCGGCGCAGGTGGCCGGGCAGTGGGACGTGGGACTGGAACAGGTCCGCGCGGCCCGGGAGCTGCTGCCCGAGGGGGCGGGTGCGCGAGACACCGCGGGCATCGATGTGGTCGAGGCCTACCTGATGGTGTCGACAGCGGAGCAGGGGCGGATCGGCCGCAGCGAGCAACTGGCCCGCCGGGCGATCGAGGGCGCGGAACAGCGCGGTGACCACGCACTGGCCTGCCAGGCGTGGTACGCGATGGGTTTCGCGACCCGTGGGCGCTCCCTGGCCGAGTCCGACCAGTGCTTCCGCCGCACGCTGCGGATGGCCGCCGAGAGCCGCCAGGTGAGCTGGCACAACCACGGGCTGATCGGCCTGGGCAGCAACGCCTGGCTCGCCGAGGCCGACCTGGACGGGCTGCACCACGCCCAGCAGGAGGCGATGCGCACCGGGTGCGTGAGCCTGGCGCACAACGTCGGGGCGATGCTGGCGCTCGACGCGGTGCTGCGAGCCGACTTCGACCGGGCCACGGCCCTGCTGGACGGCCCCAGGGCCGAGACCGAGCGACTGCAGCTGCACTCGGTGACCCGGTACGCCCTGATGGTGGGCGCGGTGGCCGCCGCCCACCGGGCCCGCAGGCCCCAACTGCGGTCGGCACTCGCCCGGTTCCGGACCAGCGGTGGGAACGAGTCGCGGGAGGCACCGCTCGTGCTCGGCCTGGCCGAGCTGTTCTGCGCGCTGCTGGAGGAGGACCACGAGCAGGCGGCGGAGCTGGCCGCGCGGCTGGCCGCCGCCGTCCCGCCGGACGAGGAGAACTACTTCCACCTCGCCGGCAGCCACGGGCTGGTCCTGCTGCTGTCCGTGCTGGCCGGGCGAGCCGACTGGGCAGAGGTCGAACGGATCACCGCGAGTCAGGCGGGCCGGATGCGGTGGAACCGGCAGTTCGTCGGCTTGGCCCGGGCGGTCCTGTACGGTCGGGAAGGTCGCCCGGCCGAGGCGGTGGCGGCGTGCCGCGCTGCGCAGGCCGACGCGGTGATCTTCCCGACGGCTCGTCACCTCGGCCTGCGTCTGGTCACTGACGCCGCAGTCACCGACGGATGGGGGGAAGTCCGCGACTGGTTGACCGAGGCCGAGACGTACTTCCACCACTCGGGTGCCGACGCCATCGCCGCCGCGTGCCGCTCCCGGCTGCGTTCACTGGGCGCTCCGGTCGGGCAGCGCCGCACCGGCACGGATCGGATTCCGGCCGAACTCGTCGCGCTCGGCGTCACCATGCGCGAGTACGACGTCTTTTGCCTGCTGGTCGAACGCGTCGGCAACAAGGCCGTGGCCGCCCGCCTGCAGATCTCTCCCAGGACGGTCGAGAAACACATCGCCAGTCTGATCGGCAAGACCAACTCCGCCACCCGCGCCCAGCTGTGCGATTTCGTGGCGGACTTCCTCGCCGCGCGGTAGGCCTGCCGGGAATCCGACCCGCCACCCTGTCAGAGATGGTGATGGTGTGCCAGAGTATTGGAGTGACAGTGCAGGCGAATCAGTCGGTTCCGCTGCCTGCGGCGTTTGGCGCCTGGTGGCTGCCCGCACTGTCGTCGGCCGAGCGCAGTGCCCTGCCGCCCGGACGGACGCCGCGCTGGGCCAAGTTGGTGGAACAGGCGCTGCGTTGCGCCGACTCGGCGCCCGGCGGGCGGATCCGCCCGCTCCCTGGGGCGGGCCCCGAGGGCCGACTGCTGCATCCGCTGCGGCCGTTTCTGCGGACCACCTCCCACCACTTCGCGGCGGCGAACCCTGCCGCGGTTGAGGGGCGAGTGGTGTGGGCCGGTGCACGGCGCCACCTGGCCGGCGGCTTGGTGTGGCTGGCTGGACGCACACTGGTACAGGAGTTGGGACACGCGCGCCGGGCTGGAACCTTGACCGGGCAGGACGGGCGGGAGCGGTTCGACGCGTTCCTGAGCGAGGTCGCCGCCGGGCCGGCCCTGGGCGCGATGCTGCACCGTCATCCCGTGCTGGCCCGGCTGCTGGCCGAACGGTGCATACGCACCGTGGCCACAGCCACCGAACTGCTGGAGCGGCTCCACGCGGACCGGGAGCAGCTCACCGCCGCCCTGCTCGACGGCGAGCCCGGTCGGTTGATCCGGGTCCGCTTCGGGCTGGGGGACCCGCATGCGGGGGGCCGGTCCGTCGCCGTGCTGGAGTTCGACGGCGGGCGGCGCCTGGTGTACAAGCCGCGCCCGCTCGGTCTGCACGCCCGGTGGAACGAACTGCTCGCCTGGTTCGGTCGATGTCAGCCCCAACTGGCGGCGCGAGCCGTTCGGTTGATGCCGCGGGCGGGGTACGGCTGGGCCGAGTACGTCGCGCCGCGCCCATGCCGGTCCCAAGCCGAAGTCGGGAGGTTCTACGAGCGGCTCGGCGCCCAGCTCGCGCTGCTGCACGTGGTGAACGCGGTCGACATCCATGCCGAGAACCTCATCGCCGCGCGCGACCAGCCGGTCGTGGTGGACGTGGAGACGCTGTTCCACCCGTGCTGGGTGCCCGTCACTGATGGCGGCGCCGATCCGGCCGCCCGGGCGCTCGCCGCGTCCGTGCAGCGGACCATGGTGCTGCCGAACCCGCGCTTCGGCGACGGCGGTTCACTCGACCTCTCGGCACTCGGTGGCCAGGCCGACCAGTGGACGCCGGACCCGATGCCCGGGTGGGCGGACGCGGGCACCGACCTGATGCGGCTGGTCCGCCGCCCGGCCCGCTGGCCGGGTGCCGACAACCGCCCGATGCTGGCCGGGAGACCCGCCGATCCGGCCGACCAGCTCGACCGGCTGCTGTGCGGATTCCGCGCCGGCTACCGGGTGATTGCCGCAAACTCCCATGAACTGCTCGGTGAGCAGGGGCTGTTGTCTCGCTTTGCGGGTGAGACGATGCGCCTGGTCGCGCGGCCCAGTCAGAGCTATGCGACGCTGCTCGCCGAGGCGACCGAGCCGGAGCTGCTGCGCGACCGCTCCGGTCGGGAGCGGGCCTTCGCCGCACTGCACGACGAGACCGGCTACCCGCACCTGCACGTGCTGGCGCCCCACGAACTCAACGACCTGCTCGCCGGCGACATCCCGTTCTTCACCATGACCCCCGCCGCCCGCACCCCGCGGACCTGGGACGGTCGCGAACTCCCGTTTCTGCTCGACGAATCCGGGCTGACGGCCGCCGCCAGGACGATCCGGGGAATGTCGGAGGGCGACCTCGACCGGCAGGCATGGCTGATCCGCGCCTCCCTGGCCGCCGGACGACGGTCTCCGGGCCGCCATGCTCCGGGCCGCCGTGCTCCGGGGCGCCCCGCTGCCGAATCCAAGGACGCCTACGACTGTGACCTCGGTGCCCAGGCGCTGGAGCTCGCACGGGGGATCGGGGAGGACTTGCTCGCCCGGGTTTGTCGGGGCGAGGGTCGGGTGAACTGGCTCGGGCTGCAGGAGGCCGGGCCAGGACAGTGGGCGGTGTTGCCGATGGGCATGGCGCTCGGCGACGGCTACACCGGCCCGGCGCTGTTCCTCGCCGAGCTGGGCCGGCTCACCGGGGCGGTCCGCTATCAGGAGGCCGCCGACCAGGCCGTCCGCGTCCTTCCCCAGCTCCTGAGGCTCTTGGCGGAGCACCCCGAACTCGCGCGTGCCGTGGGGCCGGGCGGCTTCTCCGGGCTCGGCGGCATCAGCTACGCCACCGCCCGGCTCGCCACCCTGCTGGACTCCCCGGAGCTGAGCGCCGCCCTGCCCGCCGGCCTCACCGCACTTCACACGGCCGCTGTCGATCCGGCAGCCCCCATGGACATCGCCGACGGCCTGGCCGGTGCCCTGCTCGCGGCCGAGGCCGTGCACGCTCAGACGCGGCTGCCGGCAGCTGCCGAACTCGCCCACACTGTCAGGACCTTGGCGGGCCATCGGCCCCTTCCTGAGCGGCCCGGATTCCTCCACGGCCACGAGGGCGTCGCGTGGGCCCTGCGGGAGCGAGCGGCGGTGGACCCGGCGGACTCCGACGGCCCCGGCCGGTGCCCGGACCGGGTCGGCCGGGCGCTGCGCGCCCGCAAGGCGGACCAGCACCTCGCCCTGCTCGCCGACCGCGTGCCGATGCCGGGCCATTCGCTCCGCCACAGCGAACTCGCTCTGCTGGAACCACTGGTGGAGCTGGCGCCGACCGATGCCGGCCGGCGCCGTACGGCCGCTCGACTGGTGCGGTCCGTCGAACAGCAAGGCGCCCGTTGCGGTACCCCCGGTGAGGTGCCCACACCCGGCCTGCTGACCGGACTGGCCGGCATCGGCTACGGCCTGCTGCGGCTCGGCTTCGGCCCCAGGATCCCCTCGGTGCTGCTGTTGCGACCAGCGGCAGGACCGGGGCCCGTCGAACGAGAGGGAGGGCATCACCATGATGGACGGCGAACTGCTCGACAGAGTGGACAACGAACTGCAGGAGACCGACGAGCGTCGCACGGCGGCTGACCACGTGGCCCGCCAGGCCCGGCTGCGGGTGGCGATCCTCGCCGGCCTGACCGTTGGCTCGGCTGGCGTGGTCGTACTGGGCCAAGGGGAGCCAACCACGACCACCGTCGCGAGCGTCACCATCTGAGACAGCGTCATGGTCCGAGGCAGGTGGTGGGGCCGCCGCCCTCGGGCGGCGGCCCCACCACCAAGCAGGCTGCCTGACGTTCGGTCGGACTGATCGTCCGTCCAGCCGGTATGTGGCGTCCCCGGCCTGCTTCTTGTTCTTCGTCACACAAGTTCGACGAGCGCCGGGGCCGCCTTGGTCAAGACGGTAGATCTTCAGTGCTACGAGCGACCGGTTCTACTCGGTCCGCAGCGCGGTGGCGGTCCGGGAGCGCGCCGCCCAGCCGGCCGGCAGCAGTGCCCCGAGCAGGGCGATCGCGATCCCGCCGGCCAGCAGCGGGAGCAGTGCCCCGGGGGTGTAGACGTGGGTCACGCTCGGCGGCAGGTTCCTGCCGATCGCGTTCCCCATCTGGGTCAGCGTCGCCTTCTCCACCGCCATCCCGATCGGGACCCCGATCAGGCCGGCGACCAGGCCGGTGAGGCTCACTGAGGTCAGCACCATCGCGATGGTCTGCCGGGGCGTCATCCCGAGGGCCTTGAAGATCCCCAGGTCGTGGATCCGTTCCCGGGTGTCCTGCACCACGGTGTTCAGCACGCCGAGCGCGGCGACCGCGATCATCATCAGTGTGAGGGTGGCCACCAGGGCGCTCATGGTGAGCACCGTGTAGTTCTCGTACGTGATGTTCGGGGTGGTTTCGGCGTGCAGCGGGGTCAGCGCGGCGGTGGCCGAGGCGGACCAGTCCGGGGCGCTGACGTCGTCGGCCAGCTTGACGTTGAACTGGGTGATGTACGGCGTCAGACCGGCGGCGGTGAACGTGGCCGTGTCGGTCATCACGACCCCGTTGCTGCTGGCATCGAAGTCGATGCCGACGATCCGCAGCGGCAGTCGCTTGTTGTCCTGCGTCACGGTGACGGTGTCGCCGACGTGTATCCCGGCCGTCGAGGCCAGGTGGTCGTTGATCACGGCTTCGCCGGGGTTCTGGTACCAGCGGCCGTTGAGCAGCGCCAGGTCGGTCCAGGACAGGTCGCCGGTGGTGGTGTCCACCATCGTGTGGTCGCCCGTCGGCGCGCCGATCACGGTCGCGCCGCTGTTGCCCCAGCCGAACGCGGCCTTCGTGCCCGGGATCGAGGCGAGCGCGGCGGCCACCTCGGTGGAGTCCAGGTGGGGGCTGCCAGGGCCGCCGCCGGGGGCGTGGAAGCCGGTGGGCGTGCCGGCGGGCAGCACGAGCATGGACGCGGCGTTGAGGCCGGTGGTATCCGTGTCCTGGTACTCGGTGAACGCGGTCTCCAGCCCCATCGCGAAGGTGACGCTGACCGCGCCGAACAGCACCGCGGCGCCGACCAGCGCGGCCCGGGCCGGTTTGGCGAACGGTTGGGCCAGTCCCAGCGACATCGGCCGGGGCAGCGGCAGCCTGCTTGCCAGGCGCTGCGCGGCTTGGCCGCGCTTGGCCTTCGGGGCGCGGCCGACGACCAGGGTCTGCACCGCCGGCATTCGGCCGGCCCGGAGTGCCGGGATGAGCGCGGTGGTACCGACGATGACCAAGGTGCCGATCGGCACGACGAGGCTGACCCACACCGGCAGGTCGGTGTCGGCGGCACCGAGATTCCTGCTGGCTTTGCCCAGGATCGGAACGGCCAGCAGGTTGCCGGCCAGTGTGCCGCCCACCATGCCGATCGTCGCCGGGATCAGGGCTTGTGCGGCGTAGGCGCGGGCCACCTGCCAGGGGGTGAAACCGAGCGACTTCAGGATCCCGATGCGCCGGATTCCCGAGACCACCGCGCCGCTGACCACGATCGCGATGATCAGCACCGACAGGAACAGGCCGAGGATGCCGAAGACGACCAGGAACGGTACGAAGGACTTCGCGCTGCCGACGGCCTGCTTCTCCACGGTCAGATAGGACTGTCCGCTCTCGACCGAGCCGGCCGGCGCGGCGGCGGCGATCGCCTGCCTGTCCGTGGTGAGGTCGGCGTCGGTCCCGGACTCGGCGAACCGGTAGAGCATCTGCTCGTCGGTCCTGGCGCCGGCGGCGGTCAGCCGCGCGAAGCCGTCGGTGGTGAGGAAGCCGGTCGCGGTGTTGGTCAGCGAGTTCGCTTCGCCGACGACCTTGAACGAGGGCTTGCCCGGCAGCGAGTCGAACACCACGGAACCGCCTGCGCAGTGACGGTCCCATGAGGACAGGACGATCTCGTGCGCGGTGGTCGGCCACCTGCCCTGGACCAGGGCCAGATGGTCCAGGCCGGAAGTGCCGGCCAGGGCGGGTCGGGTGGCGGCGATGACCGGCTGGTTGGTGTGACCGGCCAACGGCATGCCCGCGGCGATGTTCCCGGTGCAGTCCGTGCCGAAGGTCGTGTTCAGGGCGGCGGTGACCGGGTACGGCCCGGACGCCTCGGTGACGCCGGCGGCGTGCGCGGTGGCGGCGGCCTGCGCGGCAGTGGCCCTCGAGCCGTCGAACTGGACCGACAGGTGCGCGCCGTTCCGGGCCTTGAAGGCGTGGTCGAACGGGGCCTGCACGACGGCCAGCAGACCGAGCGAGAGCACCGAGGAGGTGACGGCCGCGAACGTCGTCAGGGCCATGACGAGGGACTGCACACGACGCCGGCCGACGCCGGAGCGAACGACCTTGCCCAGGGCGCTCATCGGCTCGCCGCCGGCAGCAGACGGGCCACGGCCCGGAAGGAAACCTCGTACGGGCGCTGGGACGGCAGCGCTGGGGGCCGCGTCATCGGACCGCTCCCGCCGAGCTGTTGGAGGTGGTGCCGCTGACCGTGTTGGCCACGTCTCGGGCCACGGCACCGTCCACCAGCTCGATCGTGCGTCGCGCGGTGTTCGCGGCCAGTCGGATGTCGTGGGTCACCAGCAGGATGGTCTGACCCTCGGCGTTCAGATCCAGCAGCAGCCGGCGCACGTCCTCGGCCGAGCGCGAGTCCAGCGCGCCGGTCGGCTCGTCGGCCAGCAGCAACGCCGGCCGGTTCATCAGGGCCCTGGCCACCGCCACCCGCTGCCGCTGACCGCCGGACAGCCGCTGCGGGTAGGCCTTGGCGTGCCGGTCGACACCCAGCGAGGTGAGCAACTCGGTCGCCCGCCGCTTCACCTCGTTCTTGCCCATCCCGGCCAACTGCGCCGGAACCATCACGTTGTCCAGCACCGTCAGGTCGTCGAGCAGGTTGAAGAACTGGAAGACCATGCCGATGGAGGCTCGGCGGTACTTCGCCGAACCGGCCTCGCCGAGTTGATCGACCCGGGTTCCGTTGACGGTCACGGTGCCGCTGGAAGGCTTGTCCAGACCCGCGACCAGGTTCAGCAGCGTCGACTTGCCGCTGCCGGAATGGCCGAGGACCGCCACGCACTCACCAGCCGCCACGGACAAGGTCACCCCGGCCAGCGCGGGCGGGCCGTCATCGTATTTCTTCGTCGCGTCTTGGAGATCGATCATCGGCTCATTCGTCATGGCCATGAACCTAGGAACGGACCGTGATCCATCGCGTCGGCCGGCGGATGTCACCTCTCCCCCCAGGCCGTCGGCCCGGCGGTGTACCCCGCGTACATCCCCGGGGCGACGCGCAGAGCCGACGCCAGTCAATACGATCTCCGCATGGAAGAGCTGCTCCGGCGTTTCTCGACATCGGAACCCGTGACCTGGCTGACGTCGCGGGCCGTGGTGCTGGCCACCGCCTGCTTCTACGCGCTGATGCTCTTCTGGTCGATGCCGGTCGGTCAGGTCCGGCGCTACGGCGGCCCGTTACGGTTCCCCGACCTCGGGCCCGACCAGATGATCGGTCTCTGCGTCGTGCTCGCCCTTCCGATCCTGCTGGTGCGCCGTCTGCCCGCGGCGGTCTTCGCCGCGGTCCTGGGCGAGGAAGCAGCCCTCGGCGTCCTCTTCGGCGCGCGGCCCTGGATCGTGCTCCTCCTGCTCCCGGCCTTGGCCGGGTACCTCGCCGCCCGGCGGCCGACGGCTGCCGCCGTCGGCTCCGTCGTGGCCGTCGTGACCGCGTTCATCGAGCGCACCCTCGTCTCCCACGGGGAATCCGTCGGCTACGCGGTCCCGTGGGCCGGGCAGCTCGCGTTCGTGTTCGCGGTCGCGTGGGTCTTCGGCGGGGTGTACCGCAAACGCCGCGAATACCTCGAAGCCCTGGACGAGCAGACCGCGGCCCGCGCCGTCATGGCCGAGCGGCTGCGGATCGCCCGTGAACTGCACGACAGCGTCGCGCACAGCATCGGGATCATCACGGTGCTGTCGGGAGCGGCGGCGCGGGTCGTGGAGACCAAGCCCGAGCAGACGCGGCAGGCGCTGACCGGCATCGAGACCACCAGCCGGGAGACGCTGCTCGGGCTGCAGCGCATGCTCGGAGCGCTGCGCCGCGCCGAGCCCGACGACGCCATGCCGCAGGCCGCTCCGCTGGCGCCGGCCGGCAGCCTGGCGGACGTCCCGCGGCTCGCCGAACGCACGGCCGACGCCGGGGTGCGGGTCCACGTGACCTGGCAGGGCGAGCGGCGTCCGCTGCCGCCGGAGATCGAGCTGTCGGCGTTCCGGATCGTCCAGGAGTCGGTGACGAACGTGGTGCGGCATTCCGGTGCGCGGACGTGCCGGGTCGCGGTCGGTTACGAGCCGACAGGAGTGACGATCGAGGTGGTGGACGACGGGGACGACGGTCCCGGCAGGCCCGGCCGTCCGAGGCTCTCGGCGGCGGCCGGCGGGAGCGGCTTCGGCCTGCTCGGCATGCGCGAGCGGGTGACCCTGCTGTCCGGCCAGTTCAGCGCGGGCCGGCGTCCCGAGGGCGGATTCCGGGTGGCGGCGAGGCTCCCGGCATGAGCGTGCGGGTACTGCTGGTCGATGACCAGCCGCTGATGCTGGTCGGGCTCGCGATCCTGATCGGCGACACCGACGACCTGGAGGTGGTCGGCGAGGCCGGCGACGGCCGCGAGGCGGTGCGCCTGGTGCGTGAGCTGCGGCCGGACGTCGTGGTGATGGACATCCGCATGCCCGGCATGGACGGGATCGAGGCGACCCGGCAGGCGACCGCCGAGCCGGACCCGCCCAAGGTACTGGTGCTGACGACCTTCGACGACGACGAGTACGTCTACGGCGCACTGCGCGCCGGGGCCAGCGGATTCCTGCTCAAGAGCATGGCCCTGGACGCGATCCTGGACGCGATCCGCGTGGTGGCGGCCGGCGACGCGTTGATCGCGCCGAGCGTGACCCGACGGCTGATCGCGGACTTCGCCGGAACGTCCGGCCCCGCGGCCCCCGAACCGGACACCGAGCCCGCCGCGGACCCACGTCTCATCGCGGGGATCACCGACCGGGAGCGCGAGGTGCTGGCACTGGTCGGACAGGGACTGTCGAACGCTGAGATAGCCGAGCGGTTGGTGATCAGCGCGGCGACGGCGAAGACGCATGTCGCGCGCCTGTTCGCCAAGCTCGAAGCTCGGGACCGCGTCCAGCTGGCGATCACCGCCTTCGAGGCCGGACTCGTGCCGCGTAGACGGTAGGGCAGGCTCTGACGTGCAGCGACGGCTACGCCCGGGGCGACCGGGGGTCAAGGGGTTGGAAGATCCACTCGGAGGGTGCCGCGGGACTTCCTCTGGGAGGCAGCGCGTTCGACGTAGGCTTCGACGCACCTGTCGGCGAGGCTTTTTTGACAAACAATGAGGTCTGCTCTCCAGCGGAACGACGCCTTTTCGACAAGGTCTACCCGGTCACCCCGGGGAAGCGCCCTGACCTGGGTCCCGTGGCCGCGGGCCTACTGGGCGGCGGCTCTGGAGCGTGAGGTCTCGATCTCGGCGTAGGCGTCGGCCTTGTTCGCCCAGTGGGAGCCTTCGACGGACTTTCCGGGTTCGAGGTCCTTGTAGACCTCGAAGAAGTGGGTGATCTCCTGTAGGTCGTGCTGGGGCATGTCGTCGATGTCCTGCAGACGGGCGAAGCGGGGGTCGTGAGCGGGCACACAGAGGATCTTCTCGTCGGGCCCCTTCTCATCGGTCATGACGAACATGCCGATGGCGCGGCAGGTGATGCCGCATCCAGGGAAAGTGGGTTCGTCGACGAGTATGAGGGCATCGAGAGGGTCGCCGTCTCCGCCGAGGGTGTCCTCGATGAACCCGTAGTCAGCCGGATACCGGGTGGCCGTGAACAGCATCCGGTCGAGGCGGATCCGTCCGGTGGCGTGGTCCATCTCGTACTTGTTGCGTGACCCCTGCGGGATCTCGACGATCACCTCGAAGTCCATGTCGCGCTCCTTCCGCTCCGTGGTGTGCGACGGCGTCGGCAGCACCATTTTCGAGGGGATCGCTCGCCGCCGCACGCTGGGTACGCGATTGCCCTAACCCCCGTGGAGACCTCCAGGTCCCGGGGTTAGCCTCGGTCTGAGAGCTCCCGGGCGGCCGATTCGCGCGCCTGGCGCCCAGGCACGACGTCAAGGAGGACGGCATGGCTGGGATCTTTCACGCGGGCGCATCCGTCGCGGCCGCGCCCGAGTTGACCGGGTCGGGCCGAACGCTGCTGGTGATCGTCGCGGTGATCGGGGCAGGAGCCCTGGTGGTGGCCTGGGGGCTTGTACACCAGGTCCTGGCCGCGGACGAGGGCACCGAAACGATGAGGCGGATCGCCGGGGCGGTTCAGGAGGGCGCGAACGCCTACCTGAGGCGCCAGTTCCGCACCCTGGGCGTCTTCGCAGGTGTGGTGCCCTTCGTGCTGTTGCTGTTGCCGGCGGACAACTGGGGGCAGCGGATCGGGCGTTCGGTGTTCTTCCTGGTCGGGGCGGCGTTCTCGGCGACGACGGGGTACGTCGGGATGCAGCTCGCGGTGCGCAGCAACGTTCGGGTGGCGGCGGCGGCCCGGGCGGGGACGGCGCCGGTCCCGGCCACCGAGCCCGGGGAGGGACCGACGGAGGCATCGATCGTGAGAGCGGTGTCGCACCGGGCGATGCGGATCGCCTTCCGTACCGGTGGAGTGGTGGGGATGTTCACCGTGGGGCTGGGTCTCATGGGGGCGGCCACGGTGGTGCTGATCTACCAGGCGAACGCGCCGAAGGTGCTGGAGGGCTTCGGCTTCGGTGCGGCGTTGCTGGCGATGTTCATGCGGGTGGGCGGCGGGATCTTCACCAAGGCCGCGGACGTGGGCGCGGACCTGGTGGGCAAGGTCGAGAAGGGGATCCCCGAGGACGATCCCCGCAACGCGGCGACGATCGCCGACAACGTGGGTGACAACGTGGGCGACTGCGCGGGGATGGCGGCCGACCTGTTCGAGTCCTACGCCGTGACCTTGGTTGCCGCGCTGATTCTGGGCAGCGCCGCCTTCGGTGACAACGGGCTGACCTTCCCCCTGGTAGTGCCCGCCATCGGGGTGCTCACGGCGGTCCTGGGCATCGAGACGGTCTCCCCCCGGCCTTCGGACCGCAGCGGGATGACCGCCATCAATCGCGGCTTCCTCGTCTCCGCCGCGGTGTCCCTCGCTCTGGTGGCCGGCGCGGTCTTCGCGTTCCTGCCGGCCCGCTTCTCCGGACTGCACGGAGTACCTGCCGAGATCGCCCGGCACGCGGGCAGTCCGCGGGCGTTCGCCCTGGCCGCTGTGGCCATCGGGATCGTACTGGCCACCGTCATCCAGCAACTGACCGGCTACTTCACCGAGACCACCCGCCGCCCGGTACGGGACCTGGGCAAGACCTCGCTGACCGGTCCGGCCACCGTAGTTCTCTCCGGCGTCGCGCTCGGCCTGGAATCGGCTGTGTACTCCGCCGTGGCCATCGGAGCCGCCGTCTACGGCGCCTTCCTGCTCGGCGGCGGCTCGCTGATCCTGTCCTTGTTCGCGGTCGCGCTGGCCGGAACCGGACTGCTGACCACCGTCGGTGTGATCGTCGCGATGGACACCTTCGGCCCGGTCTCCGACAACGCCCAGGGCATCGCGGAGATGTCCGGAGACATCACCGGCGTCGGCGCCCAGGTGCTCACCGAACTGGACGCCGTCGGCAACACCACCAAGGCGACCACCAAGGGCATCGCCATCGCCACCGCGGTGCTCGCCGCCACCGCGCTGTTCGGTTCCTACACCGACACCATCGCGACCGCCGAGGCGCAGATCGGCCCGGCCGCCCACGGATCGAGCCTGAGCCTGGCCATCAACCAGCCCAACAACCTGGTCGGCCTGCTGGTCGGCGCCGCCGTCGTCTTCCTCTTCTCCGGTCTGGCGATCAACGCCGTCTCGCGCTCCGCCGGCGCGGTCGTCTTCGAGGTCCGGCGCCAGTTCCGGACCCGGCCCGGCATCATGGACGGCACCGAGCGGCCCGACTACGGCCGTGTGGTGGACATCTGCACCCGGGACGCGCTGCGCGAACTGGTCACCCCGGGCCTGCTCGCCGTGCTGACCCCGATCGCCCTCGGCTTCCTCCTCGGCGTCGGTCCGCTGGGCTCCTACCTGGCCGGAGCGATCGGCGCGGGCACCCTGATGGCCGTCTTCCTGGCGACCTCGGGCGGCGCCTGGGACAACGCCAAGAAGCTGATCGAGGACGGTCACCACGGCGGCAAGGGCAGTCCCGCGCACGCGGCCACCGTCATCGGCGACACGGTGGGAGACCCCTTCAAGGACACAGCCGGACCAGCCATCAACCCGCTGCTGAAGGTCATGAACCTGGTCTCCCTCCTGGTGGCGCCCGTGATCGTCAAACTCAGCTTCGGCTCGCACGCCAACCTGGGCCTCCGGCTGACCATCGCCCTGCTGGCCCTGGCGGTCGTCGTCCTCGCGGTGTGGATCTCCAAGCGCCGGGGCATCATCGTCGGCACCGACGAAACGCCCACCGACACCCACGTGCCGGAGGAGCCCGCGCCCGTCCGGTGACGAGTCCGTCCCCATCGCGGTGCACAGCGCCCTGGCGGCGGCGGTCACCTTCCCCAACGTGCTGCACGCGAAAGTGGACCACGGCGAACGGGGCGACATATCGACAATCAGCCAGGGGAGCGGGAGGCCTCCTACCTCGAACACTTCCGGGCCCTGTTCGCCGCCCTACTCCCGCCGGACGCGGCCACCACAGTGCCGCGACTCACCCGCCAGGTGGAGATGTTCTACTGCTCTTCGGCGCCGGTTCGGGCGGTGGTGGGTTCGCGTGTCTCGGACACGCACGGGGACGAGGGCAAGGTCTCGCATCTGGTGCAGGCGGAGTCGGCGACGCGGCACGCGGTCTCGAAGGAGTGGGAGATCGTCGGGTCCTTCGAGGACCTGGACGTCTCCGCGGAGATCACGCCGTGGAAGCGTCCGGACCTGGGGCCGGGGTCTGGACGGTGGAGGCCAGGCCGCCTGCGTGGGTTCCGTGCCCTTGGGCCGTCAGGCGGCCTGCGGGGCCTGGCCGGGGTGGTAGGCGGTGAGCAGCAGAGCGATGTCGTCGGAACGGTGCGGGGAGCGTCGGGCCTTGCGTAGGAGTCGATCGGCCAGGTCGTCGAGGCTTCTGGCGTGGGCGTGGGCCAGCGAGGCGCGCAGGTCGTCGATGCCCAGATCGATGCTGGTGCCGCGTTCCTCGACGAGGCCGTCGGTGTAGAGGGCGAGGATCGACCCTCGGGGAAGGTGCAGCTCTGTCTCCGGGTAGCTGCTGGTGCCGTCGACGCCGAGGAGTGGGCCGCCCTCCAGTTCAAGCACCTCGGTGCTGCCGTCGGGACGGCGTAGCAAGGGCGGGCAGTGCCCGGCGCGGACGGCGCGTACACGGTCCTCGTCCGGCTCGATGAGGATGTAGCAGCAGCTGGCGAGCAGCTCGGGACCGAGGTCGACCAGGAGTCGGTTGGTTCCGGCCAGGACGGCGCCGGGTGAGTGACCGGCCGTGGCGAAGGCCCGCACCGCGCTCCGCAGTTGGCCCATGGTGCCGGCTGCGGCGACGTTGTGGCCCTCGACGTCCCCGACCACGAGGGCCACAGTGTTCCCGATGGGGATCACGTCGTACCAGTCGCCCCCGATGTCCATCCCGCTGGTGCCGGGCAGGTACCGGCCAGTGGTGCGGATGCCCGGTAGGGCGGGCAGGCGGTGGGGCAGGAGTGCCTTCTGCAGTCCGTGTGCGAGGGCGGCCTTCGCGTCGTAGAGACGGGCGCGTTCGAGTGCCTGGGCGATCAGACCGCTGAGCGCGGTCAGGATGCCCTGGTCCTTGGCGGTGAATCGGTGGATCTCGTCGAAGCCGAGGATGCAGGTGCCGACTGGGCGGTTGGAGGCGATCAGCGGTAGGTAGACCCAGGCTCCGACGCCTTCCACGGTGCAAGCCGGACAGGCATCGGTGAAATCCTGCCGGGAGTCGACGAACAGGGGTACGCCGGAGGCGAGCGTCTCCGCTCCGGGCAGCGGAGTGTCGAGCGGTTTGCCTTCCAGCGACTGCAGGAAGCGGTCGTGGTAGCCGGTGTGGAAAAGCAGGTGCAGACGGCCTTCGTCGATCACGTAGATGGCCAGGTGTTGTCCGCCGAAGGCCGGCAGGAGCTGGTCGGCGACGACGTCGCACACCTCGACCGTGCTCACCGCTTCGGTCAGCGCGCTGCTGAGCTGCAGGACGCGGTAGATGGCGCCCAGGCGCGTGGGCTCCGCGTGGGGTGGTGGCGGGCTCGGCGCGGGGGACCCGGGCCCGGGGACGGACGAAGGGGTGGTCGATGTCCCGGAGCCCTCCGATGTGCCGGACACGTCCGGTGGCGAGTGGGGCGGTCGGGAGGACGTCACCCTGCCGGTCACGCCGTTCGCGTCGGGGTGGAGGGAGAAGACGAGCCAGCGGTCCGGTGGGCGCCGGACCAGGAAGACGGTGGGTTGCTGGGAGACCATCGCGGCTCGGTGCCGGTCCTCGAAGATCGGATCGGACAGCCACGGAAGGACATCCCACAGGCAGCGGCCGAGCAGTTCCCCGCCGGGCGTCCCCAGCAACACCTCCAGGCTGTGATTGGCGTAGGCGACGTGTCCGTTCGGATCGAGGGAGAAGAGTCCGTCCCGGAGCCGTTCCACCGCGGTGACGGCTGCGGCTCCGGCTCCGGCGTCGAGCACGCTGCCGACCAGGTGGGTCCGGACCGCCTCCTCGGGCGCCTCCGGCACGCGACCCCACAGCTCAACGGTGCGGTACCCGTCGGCGGTGCGGACGCGCAGGCGGCGGGCGACCACTCTGCCGTCCGCGACGGCTGCCCGGGCCGCGGCCCGGAGCGAGACCCGGTCGCCCGGGTGGAGCCGGGAAGCCAGTGTGTCGGCCCGCCCGTCGAAGGCGTCGGGCGCGAGACCGAAGATCGCACAGAGCTCGTTGTCGGCGACCACGGTCCCGGTATCGAGTTGCCAGTCGAACAGACCGACCCGCACCGCCGGCGCGGTGGGAGCCGGGACCTCGATGGGCACTGTCGCGGCGTCGTACTCGAAGACGCCCCCACGGGCTCGAAGGCCGGCGAGGTCTGCGCCGAGCCGGTTGGCGATGGCCCGCAGATGGCGGAGCCGGGCCCTCGACAGCCCCGCGTGCCCGGATGGCGCCGACCACACCACCGCGAGTGCTCCCAGACTCTCCTGGCCGGCCCTCACCGGCACCGACGCCGAGCCGAACGCGTACGGCAGGGCTACCGCGAGCTGCGGATAGCGTCGCATCGTCTCGTCGGCGTCGGCCAGATGGACCGTCCGGCCCGACCGGTAGGCCACCGCCACCGGAATGGGGCTGTTGACCGGGATGAGCCGCCAGCCGCCGAGTAGGGACGGCGGCGCACCGCAGGTGGCGGCCAGCACGATCGAGCGGCTGTCCCGGGAGCGCAGGAAGACGCTCCCGGCATGGGCGGCGGTCTCCTCGACGGCCTTGACCACCGCCGTCACCAGGGCGTCCTCACGCTCCGCCGCCGTACCGACAGCCGCCCCGGCCTCGGTCGCCCGTCCGCGACGGCCGGAATCCGCCGTGGCGTCCGTGTCCGGGTACGTGGCCGCGTCGCTCCGGACGGGCGCCGCCGCCCGGTTCACCGGCTCGTGCCGACTCATGCTTCCCGATCTACGTCCCTGTGGCGACGCTGTCAAGGCCGACCGGGTCGCCGGCGCGCTCGGACTCGGCTGACCCGACGCCCCAGGGCCCGGTCGGCCGGCCCGCTGTGCCCGTATCCGGCGCGGCGCCGATCGGCCCGGGCCGATCGGCAGCGAACGCGTGACACGTCATCCCGGGCGGGTCCGGCCGCGCGGCGCGCATCAGGGCCCGCGGCCGGACCGCAGTGCCCGGGCCAGTCCCGGTTGCGGTACTGGAGCACGAAGCGGACCGCGTCGCCCTTCAGGCGGCGGCGCACGTACAGCACCGGATCGCCGTCCGGTGAGCAGCTGACCCCTTCGCGGACCATCGGCGCGGTGCCGATTGGCACGCCGAGCAGGTCCGCGTCGGTCAGGTCGGTGCCGAACGTGCTGCAGGCACGCCAGTCGTACGCCAGCTCGATGCCGGTCGCCTCGCAGATGGCCGGGATCAGGTTGCCCCGCCCGCCGACGGTGACCTTCGAGGCTGGGAACAGGTCGGCGGCGATCCGGTAGCTGCTGACCGCGACGTCGTGCCGGTCGTGCCCCGGGGCGCGGCCGCAACGGATGCGCCCGCACCGCCGGCAGCCGTGCACGACCACCCACGGCGGCACCGGGCAGCCTGCCTCCGGAGCGCGCCGCCCCGAGCAGGAGTCCGCCGGCCGCCGGCCTGGTGGGAGGTCCCACTCCGGCCTCTTCCGGGTCATTGTCTGCCCGCCCCGCGACCTGCCCAGCTCATGGTCGTCCGGCTTCGTGGCGACACCGCCGGACGGCTCCCTCCTGCCCGACAGCCGGCCCTTCCCTCTCGCCCGTGCCCTGTCCGTTCCGGCGAGCGGGAGCCCCCAGTAGGGGTCCAGGCCAGCCTCCCGGATCACGGACCTGCACGAACTGCCTGACACGCTCGCGACCGGAGCCGCGCAGCGCGGCGGCGTGGTCGTCAGGAACGGCCGAACGCGGCGGCCAGGGCGGGGCGTTCGCGCACCAGGGCGCTGAAGCGGCGGGCGATCAGGTCGTATCCGGCGGGGTCGGGGTGGAGGTTGTCGGTGAGGTGGTGGGCGTCGGCGGGGCCGAACAGGTCGAGTCCGTCGACGTAGTGCAGGTGGGGGTCCTCGGCGGCGCGCTGCTGGGCGGCCTGGTGCAGCAGTTCACGGGTCCGGGTGAGGGTGAGTTCGCCCAGCCGGGTTGCCTCGTCCGGGTGTTGGGCGCGGACCGCGCCGGCCGCGTCGCGGGCGGTGGGGCCGGGGACGTTCTCGACGATCGGGCAGGCGACGGCGGAGATCAGCACGATGGGCGTGGTGGGGTGGCCGTCGCGGATGGTGTCGAGGAAGCCGTGGACGGCCGGGAGGAAGGTGCGGGTGCGCAGTCCGGCCGAGTCGACGACGTTGATGCCGAGCTTGAGGGAGATCACCTCGGCGGGGCGGTCGCGGATCGCGCGGGCGGTGAACTGGTCGATCAGCGCGCTGGCGGCCAGGGCGAGGGAGGTGAGGTCGAGGCCGAGTTCCCGGGCCGCCTGGTGGGGCCAGGGGTCGAGTGGGCCGTCGGCCTCCAGACAGTGGCTGATCGAGCTGCCGTGGTGGATCCACCGGCGTCCCACCGGCTCGGTGACCGGGTGCAGCGGGGCGTCGGCCGCCGCGCCGAGCAGTTCGACCTGGGCGGTGTGCGGGAACCACACCTCCACCAGCCGTTCCTCGCCGAGGGGTGCGGGGCCCAGCTCGAAGCGGACCTCTTCGGCCGCGCCGGGTTCGAGCCGGATCGCCGGCGGTTCGCCGGGGCCCTGCCGCAATTGGCGGGTGCGGTCGAGCCACACCACGTCGCCCGTGTGGACGTCCACGCGTCCGGCGGGGGCGTCGTCGACCAGGGCGGCGAAGGAGGCGGGGTGGTCGCGCGGGTCCGTGTTCTCCTCGACCATGCGCGTGGTCCTGACGGTCAGCGTGAGCCGGGTGGCGGCGGTGCGGGTGCGCAGTCGGACCCCGGTGGTGCAGGAGGCCGCCCACGAGGTCGGGCCGACCGGCTCCTGCCAGCGTACGGAGCGGGGCAGCCGCAGCGGTCGGACGCCGTTGTCGGTGGGTTCCAGGTCGAGGTGTCCGACCAGCAGGCCGGCGGCGTCACGGGGGCCGAGTTGGGACATGGGTGTCCTTCGTTCGTGGGAGCTGCGTGGGGGCGGGGGAGGGCCCGGGCCGCGGATCCAACCTTCGCCGCTAGACGTCTAGATGTCTAGCGGGGTGCGGTGAATCCTGGTTGTCCGGAGGGTGAAGTCCTGGAATGGCCGACGGTGCGAGGGGAGGTTCTGATCGTGGCGTGGTGTGCGGAATGTGACGTCTCGTCGGTTTGTGGCGCGGAGTTCACCCCGTCGTCGCCGGGCCTGGTCTCGCAACATCTAGACATCTAGATGTTGTGCTGTTTGGCTCTGTGTCGCGCACTCGCCGACCCCGGACCCCGTACCCCGGTGACTTCGGACCCCGGCGACCCGCATTCCCCTCCCGTCGCAGAAGGAGAACCATGCTCCGCTCCCGCCCGCTCGCCCTTGCCGCCGGTGCCCTCGCCGGTCTCGCGGCCCTGCTCGCCCCGACCGCCGCGAACGCCGCGCCCACCGCCTCCGGCGGGTACGTCGCCCTCGGCGACTCCTACTCCTCCGGGCTGGGTGCCTCCGCCGGCTACCTCGACACCACCTGCTACCGCAGCGCCTCCGCCTACCCCTACCTCTACGCGCAGGCCACGGCTCCGTCCTCGTTCAGCTTCCAGGCCTGTTCCGGCGCCACCACCACGGACGTCCAGGCCAACCAGCTGGGCGCTCTCGGCCCGGACACCGCCACCGTCAGCATCACCGTCGGCGGCAACGACGTCGGCTTCTCCACCGTCGTCCGGGACTGCCTCCTCGGCAGCGACTCCACCTGCCAGGGTTCCGTCGCCACCGCCGAGCAGCAGGGCCGCACCGTTTTGCCCGGCAAGCTCGACACCCTCTACACCGCGATCCGCGCCGCCGCCCCCAACGCCCACGTCGTCGTCCTCGGCTACCCCGAGCTCTTCGCCCCGGACGCCACCGGCTGCCTCGACCTGGACGCCGTCAAGCGCGCCGCCGTCAACAAGGGCTCCGACGTCCTCAACCAGGTCGTTCAGGCCGAGGTCGCCAAGTACCCCGGCTTCACCTATGCCGATGTCGACGCCCGCTTCGCCGGCCACCGGATCTGCGACGGCTCCGCGTGGTTCAACGGACCGGGCTTCACCCGCGGCTGGTACCACCCCAACGCCGGCGGCCAGGCCGGCGCCTACCTCCCCGCCCTCACCGCCAACGCCTGACGTCGCCGGCGGCGGTCCGGCCGTGGCGCGCGCGTCCGGACCGCCCCACCCCGCTCAGCCGCCGGTGCGGTACTGGAGCACGAAGCGGACCGCGTCGCCCTTCATCCGCCGGCGCACGTACAGCACCGGCTCGCCGTCGGGGGAGCAGCTGACGCCCTCGCGGACCAGCAGCGGTGCGCCGACCGCGACGCCGAGCAGGTCCGCGTCGGCGAGATCGGCGCCGACCGCGCTGAAGGCGCGCCAGTCGTACTCCAGCTCGATGCCGGTCGCCCCGCACACGGCGAGGATCAGGTTGCCCTGCCGGCCGGGGGCGATCGTCGGGGCCGGGAGCAGGTCGGCGGCGATCCAGTAGCTGCTCACCGCGACGTCGAGCCGGTCATGGACGGGAGTGCTCTCCGCCGCCACCGCGCCCTGGATGACGGTGTCGACCCTGGTCAGCTCCTCCGGCCGCCGGTGCAGGTGGGCGGCGACCTCGGCGCCGATCGGCGAGTCGTCGCCCGACTGCACGGCCACCACGAGTTCGGAGCCGACGTCGCGGCCGGATGCACCCGAGGTGGTCACGCTTCCGACGTCCATCTGCTGGGTGCGCGGATCCACCGCGATCGACAGCCGCACCGCGGGCGGGCGCACGAAGGTGCCGATGCCGCGCCGGATCTCCACCGAGGCGGCCCGGTCCAGCTCGGCCATGGCCTGGCGGAGTGTCAGTCGGTTGACGCCGAACTCCTCGCACAGCTCCAGCTCGCTGGGCAGGCGGGTGCCCGCCGGCAGCTCGCCGGAGTCGATGCGCTCCTGGAGCCGGCGGGCGATCTGGAGGTAGCGGGGAACACCGCCGCGGTACGTGGCCACGTCGGGATCCTATTCAGCGCACGGCCCGGGCGTCCGGCCGCCCGCCGCCGACCGCGCTGAACCGGAGTGTGCGCCCGGGCCTTCCGGTCGGCCGGCCTGCTCGTCGTCGGTGTCCGGCGGCTCCTGTGCGTCGTGCGATCCGGTGTCCGGGCGGTTTCCGGTGCGGACGGCGGCGATTCCGGCGCCGACGACGCAGGCGATGCCGAGGACGCCGGCCGGTCCGGGGGACTGTCCGAGCAGCGCGGCGCCGATGCCCGTGGCGATGGCCGGCTCCAGGCTCATCAGGGTGCCGAAGGAGGACGTGGTGAGCCGGCGGAGGGCGAGCAGTTCCAGGCTGAAGGGGATGAGCGGGGCGAGGGCCGCCAGGAGCAGTCCGGTGAACACGAGGGAGGGGGTGAGGCCGGTGATCGCGCCGGGGCCGACGAAAGCGGTGGTGACCAGGGCCGCCGCCGGGAGGGAGACCGCGAGTCCCTTGAGTCCGTCGGCCTCGTCGCCGGCGCGCTGGGTGAGCACGATGTAGGCCGCCCAGCAGGCTCCGGCGCCGAGGGCGAGCGCGATGCCGGCGAGGTCGGTGCCGCCCTGCCAGGGCTCGGTCAGCAGGGCGACGCCGATGGCGGCCAGCGCACTCCAGCGCAGCGAGCCTGCGCGGCGGGCGCCGTACAGGGAGACGGCGAGGGGGCCGAGGAACTCCAGGGCGCTCGCCGTTCCGAGCGGGATGCGGACGATGGCGAGCATGAACAGGCTCATCATGCCGGCGGTGACCAGGCCCAGCAGCAGGCAGGTCCGCAGCCCGCGGCGGGTGAAGTCGGACCGCCGGGGCCGGGCCAGCACGAGGAGGATCAGCCCGGCCCAGGCCAGTCGCAGCCAGGAGGCGGTGACCGGGCCGATCCGGTCGAACTGGCCGACGGACAGGGACAGGCCGAGCTGGACGCAGGTCATGGAGGCCAGCGCCATGGCGGCGCCACCACCGGCCCGGCGGGAGATGTGCTGGTCGTGCGGGGTCATGCCGATCAGTAGAACGCGTGTCCATTGTTGGCGTCCACGTGCCATTTCTGGACAGTCTGTTCATGAATGATGAACGATGGCGCCATGGACGTCCGCCGCCTCACCCTGTTCTGCGAGCTCTCCCGCCTGGGCTCGATGCGGGCCGTCGCGGAGACCCTGCACGTGACCACCTCGACCGTGTCGCAGCAGGTCGCGGCACTCTCGAAGGAGGTCGGGCAGGTCCTGGTGGAGCCGGCCGGGCGCGGCGTGCGGCTGACCCCGGCGGGCCGCCGACTGGCCGAGCACGGAGCCCGGATCCTCGACGCCGTCGAGGCCGCGCGGCTGGACCTCAGCGCCGGCGCGGAACCGAACGGCACGGTGCGGGTGGCGGGTTTCCTGACGGCGGTCCGGGACCACCTGCTGCCGCTCGTCGCGCGCTTGGGCGAGCAGCACCCGCGGGTGCGGCTGCTGATCAGGGAGCACGAGCCGGCCGAGGCGCTCGCGCTGCTGGCGGACGACGAGGTCGACCTCGCCCTCACCTACGACTACGACCTCGCCCCGGCGGCCAAGGACCGGTCGGTCACCTCGCAGCCGCTGTGGACCGCGCGCTGGGGGCTGGCGGTGCCCCGGGAACTGGAGGTCCGCACGGGTCGGTCGGCGGAGGTCTTCGCCTCCTGCGCCGGGCTGGACTGGATCGTCAACTCCCGCAACACCGCCGACGAGACGGTGGTGCGCACGCTGTCGTCGATGGCCGGTTTCACGCCCCGGGTGACCCACCAGGCGGACAGTCTGGACCTGGTGCAGCTGATGGTCGCCGCCGGGATGGGGGTGGGCCTGCTGCCCGCCGGCATCCCGCTGCACCCGGGGGTGCGCTTCGTCGCCCTCGGTGACCCGCCGGTGGTGCTGCGCGCGTACGCCGTGGCGCGGTACGGACGCCTGGAGTGGCCCGCGCTCGCCCTGGTGCTGGACGGGCTACGGGAGCGGGCGGGGGTCCGGGAGGGGCGGTAGCGGCCGGCGGCCCGGTCCCGGACGTTCGGCGGTCCGTCACGGCCGACGGTTGCGGCCGTGACGGGTACGGCCCCCGGCCGCCGGCGGCGCTGGTTCAGCGCGGGGCGGTCGGGTGGCCGCAGCGGAAGAGCGGGTCCGCGGTGTCGAAGGGCACGTCCTCGCGGGAGGCGTCGACGGCGGCGTCCGAGCGGGGCAGGTCGAACGGCAGCGAGCCGGTCATCGGGGTGCGGCCGAGCACCGCGTCCAGGACGATGTCGTCCGCCGCGCCGAACTCGCCGACCAGCAGCGCCGCGTGGGGCGCGAGCGGGGTGAGTACGGCGGGGCGTTCGAGCTGGGCGACGACGGCGGTGGGGACGGTGGCGGCCAGGGCGGCGACGCGGGCGGCCTCGGCCGGCTCGAACTCCAGCGAGCCGGAGTGGAAGGCCTGTTCCAGCAGTCCCTCTCGCTTCTCGTACGGCGTGGCGAGGCGCAGGACTGCGAGGTCGGCGTCCTCGGGGCGTTCGACGACGGTCCCGTAGCGGGCCGCGACCTCGGCGTCCACGCCCTCGACGTAGATCCGTTCCCCGGCCAGCGGCCGGCCGGCGAGGTGGACCAGCGAGCGGGTCTGCACCCGGCGGCCCAGCGCCTGCCCCTCGACGGCGCCGACCAGCTCGACGGCGGCGTCCACGTCCACGTAGGGGGCGTCGAAGAGGCCGAGCCGGAACTTGTCGCGCAGGATGCGGCGGACGGACTCGTCGAGGCGGGCCTCGGTGACGGCGCCGGAGCGGATCACGCCGAGGATCAGCTCGGGGTCGGTCTCGCCGCCGAGCTGGTCGGCCCCCGCGTGCAGGGTGAGCGCCACCTGCTCGGGAACCGACAGTTCCTCGACGCCCCAGTGCCGCGGCGGCAGGCTGATGATGCCGGGGACGTCCATGCCGGTGATGGCGTTGAAGTCGGTGCAGACGACGCCGTCGAAGCCGTACTTTCCGCGCAGCAGGCCGGTGATGACGTCGTGGTTGAAGTTGGCGCCGACCTCGGCGAGTCCGGAGCCGGAGGGGATCGCGTAGGCGGGCATGATCTGCGCGGTGCCGGCCTCGAACGCGGCCTCGAAGGGGCGCAGGTGCCGGTCGAGGGCGCCGCCCGGGTAGACGAGTCGGCGGCCGGCCGCGAAGTGGGAGTCCTCGCCCCGGTACTGCGGGCCGCCGCCGGGGAAGTGCTTGGTCATGCAGGCGACGCTGTCGGGGCCGATGCTCTCGCCCTGGAGGCCGCGGATGTAGGCGGCGATGATGCGCGAGGCGCGCTCCGGGTCCTCGCCGAAGGTGCCGCTGATCCGGGCCCAGCGGGGTTCGGTGGCGAGGTCGGCCATCGGGTGGATGGCGATCCGGATGCCGATGGCGCGCAGTTCGCGGCCGATCAGGGCGGCGTACTCCTCGACGAGCGCGGGGTCGTCGGTGGCGGCCAGGCCGATCGGCTCGGGGCCGGTGGAGAAGCCGCCGCCGGTGAAGGCGGTGGCGGGGTTGGCGGTGAAGCCGTGCCGGGGGTCGGAGGCGAGGGTGACCGGGATGCCGAGGCGGCCGGCGGCGGCGAGGTCCTGGACGTGGTTGTTCCACTCGGCCATGGTGCGGGCGTCGGGGACGGCCATCATGCCGAAGGCGGTGAGGCCGCGTTCGGTGATGAGGTGGTCGCCGGAGGGGAAGGGGCCCTGGTCGCCGGGGAGCATCCGGCCGTGCAGCATCTGCGCGGCCTTCTCCTCCAGGGTCATCCGGGCGAGGAGGTCCTCGACGCGCTCCTCGACGGGCAGCCGCGAGTCCTCGTAGGGCTCCATGGTGCCGTTGTGGTTGAGGTCGCGGAACGGCGTCCCGTCGGTGTGGTGCAGCACGGTTCTCATGCCGTCACCTCGGCGGACTGCTCGGCGGCGGTGCCGGCGGCGGCCTTGGCGCGGAAGGCCTGAACGGTCGCGGCGTCCACCCCGCAGTGGGCGAGCAGGCCCTCGGTGCCGCCGTACCGGGCGTTGACCAGCTCCAGGAAGGCGGCCATCGCGCCCGCCGGGGCCTCCAGCAGCGGGCGGGGGACGGTGAGCGAGCCCGCCTGGTAGTCGTTCAGGGCGTTGCGGTTGCGCTCGGCCAGGCCCTCGAAGATCTGCGTCAGCGCCGCGTTGGTGCGGGCGTAGTCGGCGACGATCTCCTCGGCCGGCACGCCGAGCAGGTCGAGCAGGATGGCGGTCAGGAAGCCGGTGCGGTCCTTGCCCGCGGCGCAGTGCAGCAGCAGGCCGCCCGGGCGGGCGGCGGCCTCGACGGCGAGCTTGACGGCGGCGGGGGCGGACTCGGCCATCAGCAGGTAGAAGGCACCGAGGTCCTCGTCGGTGGTCATGGCGCGCATGGCCGCGTCGAGAGCCTCGCCGGTGGGCTGGATGCGGGCGGCGACGACGTCGACGCCGTCGGCCCGCGCTGCGGCCCAGTCGGCGGCGTCAGCCTCGGCGTCGCCGCGCAGGTCGATGACGGTCAGGATGCCGGCGGTGCGCAGTTGCTCGACGATCGCGGCGTCGGCGGCCGGGAACGGCTGGGCGGAGCGGTGGAGTACGCCGGGGCGCACCCAGCGGGCCCCGGGGTCGGCGAGGACGGCGGGGTCGCGGAAGTTGACGAGGGACATGCGAGGGCCTTTCACAGGTACGGGGCGGGCGGGCATAGAGGGCGTCGTAACCGCTCCTGGCGTCGGGAGAAGAGCGATGGGGGAGACGGGCGGGTCAGCGGGCGGCCGGGGTCACGTCCCGGAAGGCGTCGGTCCACGCGGTCAGCAGGCCGCCTTCGGAGCCGATCATGACGTGACGTCGGATCATCCCGGCGACCATCGCGCCGAACGCGAGCGGGCGCAGGTCCGTGCGGGGGTCGACACCGAGCCGCGCACCGGCGATCTCGGAGGCCCGCTGGCCGAAGGCGTCGACAAGGACCAGGGCGTAGTCGTGGACCGAGCGGATCTCCAGGAAGTCGTGGCGCAGGCGCCGGCGCCGAACGGTGTGCTCGGCGGGTTCCTCGAGGTGGCCGTCGGTGGCGGTCAGGGCGTGGCCGAGCGCCTCCCACGGGCCGAGGCCGGCGGGGGCGGCGGCGAAGGCGTCGAGGACCACCTGGCCGAAGTCCCAGCCGAAGAGCAGGGCCTCCTTGGTGGCGTAGTAGCGGAAGAAGGTGCGGTGGGCGACGTCGGCGCGGCGGCAGATCTGATCCACCGTGGTGCGTTCGAAACCCTGCTCCTCGAACAGGTCGAAGGCCGCCGTGCGGATGGTCTCGCGGGTGCGTGCCTTCTTGCGCTCGCGCAGCCCCATCTCCGTCGCGGTGTCCGTCCCCTGCCCTTGCATCGCTCTCCCGTTCCTTCTCCACCCGTGGCCGGATGCCACGGTGACGGCACGTCGAACCGTGCCCACCCGTACGGAACCACGCAGGTCGGAGGCCGCTCAAGGCGAGCACCAAGTCTTCGACGGCTCGACATGAAAAGTTTGCACAACTGCCTTTTGGCAGTACTGCCACTTGGGGAAAAGTGTGGCCATCGACAGCCGGCACCGCCGCAGTCCACCCCGAGCCGAGGAGCCCGAGGAACCATGAAGCGCACCAAGTACCTTCTGACGTCGGCGTTGTGCACGTCCGCGCTCGTTCTGTCCGTCAGCGCGTGCACGGCCTCCGACGACACCCTGCCCGGCGGGGACGCGAAGAGCGGTGCCGTGAACGAGGGCCAGGCCGTCGACGGCGGAACCCTGAGAATCGGCCTGGACCGCCCCTTCGCCAAGCTCGATCCGGCGGACAGCACCATCGTCAGCCAGCCGATGCTCGTCCTGGCCAACGCGCTCTACGACCCGCTGATGGTCAACGGCGACAACGGCGCCGTCCAGCCCCACCTGGCCAAGTCCTTCGCCCCGAACGCCGACGCCACCGCCTGGACCCTGGAGCTGCGCGAGGGCGTCACCTTCAGCGACGGCAAGCCGCTCGACGCGCAGGCCGTCGTCGACCACGTCAACCGGCTCGCCAAGCCCGAGGCCAAGTGCTCCTGCGTCGCCGACGCCGCCACCATCGGCGCCATGACGGTGAACTCCCCGACCTCCGTCGGCTTCACCCTCAAGGCCCCCGACGCCGCCTTCCCCAGCCTGTTCACCCGCTCCCTCGGCTACGTCTCCGAGGCCCCCACCGGCCCCGACACCCCCGCCACCGGTTCCGGCCCGTACACGGTGGAGAGCGTGCAGCCCGGCGTCTCCGTCACCCTCGCCCGCAACCCCTCCTACTGGGGCGTCAAGGGCCACGCCGACAAGCTGGTCTACAAGGTGCTGGCGGACGCCGACAGCCGCTACCAGTCGCTGCGCTCCGGCGACGCCGACCTGATCTGGTCCGAGACCCCCTCCCAGCTCAAGCAGGCCGCCGGCGACGGGCTGCGCGCCACCACCGGCCCCGGCTCCACCTCCACCGTGCTGTTCAACACCAAGGAGGCACCCTTCGACGACCCGCGCGTGCGCCAGGCACTCCAGGCCGCCGTGGACCGCGAGGCCGTCGAGAAGGTCGTCTACCTCGGCCAGGGCACCGTCTCCGACGGGCCGATCAGCTCCCGGTCCCCCTACCGCGCCACCGGCGCCCACCCCGCCCGCGACACCGCCAAGGCCCGCGCCCTGCTGGCCGAGGCCGGCCACGCCGACCTCTCCTTCGAGTACGTCGTCGACAACCGGCCCGAGGCGCAGCAGCGGGCCACCGTGCTCCAGCAGATGCTCGGCGAGGCGGGCGTGAAGATGACCATCAAGCCGATGGACTCCGCGAGCCTGGGCACCGCCCTGTTCCAGCGCAAGTTCCAGGTGATGGACTTCGTCACCAGCCTGTTCGGCGACACCGACACCGCCCTCAACAGCCTCTACACACAGGGCTCGCCCTTCAACTTCACCGGCTACGCCAACACCGACGTGGCGAAGGCGATCGCCGAGGGCCGGGCGAGCCAGGACCCCGCCAAGCGCACCGCCGCCTACAACGAGGCCGCCAAGCGGATCGTCGCCGACGCCCCCATGCTCTTCCTCACCGAGAACCCCGCCGGCTTCCTCGCCTCCACCAAGGTCGCCGGCCTGCCCGACCTCACCAAGCGGACCGTCGTCAACGTCACCCCCGCCACCCTGTGGGTGAAGAAGTGACGACCCGACTGCGCAACGCCCTCCCGCTCGCCGGGCGGTTGGGACGCGCGAGCGCGGTGCTGCTGCTGGTCACCGTCGCGGCGCTCGCCCTGCCCCACCTCATGCCCGGCTCGCCCGCCGTCGCCGCACTCGGCCCCACCGCCACCCCCGAGCAGGTCTCCGCCTACGAGGCCGGGCTCGGCCTCGACCGCAACGTGTTCGCCGCCGCCTGGCAGTGGATCGCCGACGCCCTCCACGGCGACCTCGGCCACTCCCTCTCCACCGGCGCCGCCGTCACCGCCGAGCTCGGCGACCGCATCCCCGCCACCCTCGAACTCTTCCTCGCCGCCCAGCTGGTGGCACTCTGCCTGGCCGTGCCCGTCGCCCTGCTCTCCGCCTGGCGGCCCGGCGGCACCTTCGACAAGGTCGCCACCACCGCCACCTTCGGCTGGCTCGCCGTCCCCGGCTTCGCCCTCGGACTGCTGCTCATCTGGATCGCCGCCGTCCAACTGCGCCTCCTGCCCGCCACCGGCTGGACCCCGTTCACCGAGGACCCGGCCGAGAACCTGCGCCACCTGGTGCTGCCCGCGCTCACCCTCGGCCTCACCGAGGCCGCCGTGTTCACCCGTACCCTGCGCGGACAACTGCTCGACACCCTCGACCAGCCGTACATCGCCGCCGCCCGCAGCCGCGGCATGGGCACCACCCGGCTGCTGCTGCTCCGCGCCCTGCGGCCGTCCAGCCTGCCGCTGGTGACGCTGGTCGGCATCGGCATCGGAACCTCGCTCGGCGGCTCGGTGCTCGTCGAGTCGCTGTTCGCGGTGCCCGGCGTCGGCAGCCTCGCCTCCGCCGCCATCGCCGGGCGGGACTTCCCCGTCGTCCAGGCCGTGGTGGTCGTCAGCGCGCTCGGCGTGGTGACGGCGACCTTCGCGGTGGACCTGCTGTACCGCACGATCGACCCGAGGATCGCCGATGAGCACCGCTGAGACCGTCACCGTCGTTCCCGTACGCGTTCCCGTACGGCGCAGGCCCCCCGCCGGGGTGCTCACCGCCACCGCCTGGCTCGCCCTGGTCGCCCTCGCCGCGCTGGCGCTGCCGCTGCTGCCCGGCTTCGACCCGCTGCACGGCGACTTCGCCCACCCCTCCGCCGCGCCCGGCCCCGGCCACTGGCTGGGCACCGACGCCGCCGGACGCGACGTCCTGCAGCGCACCGTCGCCGGCGCCCGCGCCTCCTTCACCGTCGCGGGCCTCACCATCCTCGTCGGGCTGCTCGGCGGCGGCACCCTCGGCCTCGCCGCCGGCTGGTTCCGCGGGCCGCTGGACAAGGCGATCGGCTTCGCCACCGACCTGCTGATGTCCGTGCCCAGCCTCATCCTGGTGATGATCGCCGTCTCCCTGCGCGGCCCCAGCCTGAGCGTCATCGGCACGCTGATCGGCCTGTTCACCGTGCCGCACTTCACCCGCGTGGTCCGCGCCGTCGTGCTCTCGCTCAGCGAACGCGGCTTCGTCCAGGCCGCCCGGATGCTGGGCACCGCCCCGCTGCGCATCCTGTGCCGCGAAGTCGTCCCGCACGTCGCCCCCGCCGCGCTGACCTTCGCCTTCACCGCCACCACCGTCGCCATCGTCGCCGAGGGCTCGCTCAGCTTCCTCGGCTTCGGGCTCCGCCCGCCCGAGCCGTCCTGGGGCGGCATCATCGCCGAGGGCCGCACCACGCTCGGCAGCGCCCCGTGGATCTCGCTCGCCCCGGCGGCGGTGCTCTGCCTGACCGTCCTCGCCCTCAACTACCTGGGCGAGCAGCTCCGTTCGAAGGGAGGGCGAGGATGACCACCCCGGTCACCCCGGTCCTGGAGGTCCGTTCGCTCGACACCACCCTGCACACCCCCGACGGCCGGACCCTGCACGTGCTGCACGGCATCGACCTCACCATCGACGCGGGCGAGTGCCTCGGCGTCGTCGGCGAGTCCGGCTCCGGCAAGTCGGTCCTCGCCCGCACCGTGCTCGGCGTCCACCCGCGCACCACTCGGGCCACCGCCACCGGCCAGGTCCTCCTGGCCGGCGAGGACCTGCTCACCGCCACCGCCGCCCGGCGCGCCGAACTGCTCGGCACCGGCATCGCGATGGTCCACCAGGACCCGATGACCTCGCTCAACCCGGTCGTGCGGATCGCCGACCAGGTCACCGAGTCGATCACCAACCGGCGCCGGCTCCGCCGCCGGGAACGGCTGCGCACCGCCGCCGAACTGCTCGCCGCCGTCGACGTCCCCGACCCGGCCCGGCGGGCCCGCGCCTACCCGCACGAGCTGTCCGGCGGCCTGCGCCAGCGCGTCGGCATCGCCGCCGCCCTGGCCGGTTCCCCCGCGCTGCTGCTCGCCGACGAGCCGACCACCGCCCTCGACGTCACCGTCCAGCGCACCGTCCTCGACCTGCTCGACCGCCACCGTGAGACCCGCGGCCTCGCCACCCTCCTCATCACCCACGACATCGGCCTGCTCTACGGCCGCGCCCGCCGCATCGCCGTCATGTACGGCGGACGCATCGTCGAAACCGGCCCCACCGAGGCCATCACCGAGCACCCCGCCCACCCGTACACCGCCGCCCTGCTGCGCTCCGTCCCCCGGGTCACCGGGCCGCTGCGCCGCACCCTGCCCGCCGTGGCCGGCTCGCCGCCGGACCTCTCCCGGCCACAGCCCGGCTGCCCGTTCGCACCGCGCTGCGAGCGCGCCGAGGCGCTCTGCTCGACGGACGCCCCGCCGCTCCACCGGGCCGGGGCCGGGCACACGACCGCCTGCCACTTCCCGCTCACGCCGTCGGCCGCGCTGCCGGCGAAGGCCGAGGAGACCGCCGTATGACCGCCACCGCCACCTCCCCCGACGCGGACGCCCCCGTCGTGCTGCGGGCCACCGGGCTGTCCGTGGTCCACCGCACCCGCTCCGGCCCACTGCACGCCGTCAGCGGCGTCGACGTGGAGCTGCGCGCACGCCGCACCCTCGCCCTGGTCGGCGAATCCGGCTCCGGCAAGAGCAGCATCGCCAAGGCCCTGCTACGGCTGCCCCCGCCCACCACCGGCACCGTCACCCTCGACGGCACCGACCTCGCCACGCTCTCCCCGCGCGCACTGCGGGCCGTCCGGCCCCGGCTGCAGATGGTGTTCCAGGACCCGGTCTCCTCGCTGAACCCGCGCCGCACCGTGCGCGACCTCGTCGCCGAACCCCTGGACGCCCACCCGGACCCGTCGGTCGACCGCGCGGCCGTCGTTGCCGAGCAGTTGGAGGCCGTCGGCCTGCCGGCCGCGCTGTTCGGCGACCGCCGGCCCGCCCAACTCTCCGGCGGCCAGGCCCAGCGGGTCGCCATCGCCCGCGCCCTCGCCGCCGAACCGCGGGTGCTGATCGCAGACGAAGCCGTCTCCGCCCTCGACGTCTCCGCCCAGGCCACCGTCCTCAACCTGCTGCGCCGCCTCACCGAGGAACGCGGCCTGGCGAGCCTGTTCATCTCCCACGACCTCGGCGTCGTCCGCGCCGTCAGCGACGACGTCGCGGTGCTCCACCTCGGCCGGCTCTGCGAACGGGGCCCCACCGAAGCGGTGCTCGCCGCCCCCGCCCACCCCTACACCGCCGCCCTGCTCGCCGCCGTCCCCGAACCCGGCCGCCCGCTCGGCGACACCGGGCTGCTCCCGGCCGATCCGCCGTCCCCGCTCGACCCGCCGTCCGGCTGTCGCTTCCGCACCCGCTGCCCGCTCGCCGACGACCGGTGCGCGAGCGAGGTGCCGCCGCTGCGCGAGGTGGCGCCCGGACGGACCGCGGCCTGCCACCGGCCGCTGACCCTGCAGGCGCCATAGGCCGGACCGATTCCCCACGGACGCGGAGGTGGTCCGATCTGGTCGACCAACTCGTCATCATCCAGCACGTTCTCTCCGCCTACGAGGGCCTTGTCGGCACCCACGGGCAGTCTCGGCGAACAGGCCAGCCCGTGGGTCCGCACAGATGAGGTTCGCCCAAGGTCCGACCTCGTTCCCGGTCACTCTCGGTGATCGACGTGGGTGTCCGTGTCCGAGAAGCGAGTGCGGTGCGAGCAAGGTCACCAGGCGTGCGGCCCCGCAACGGCGCTGCCTGGCTTCCCCCCATACCTGGCGCCGGACCGAGCGCGAGGGGTAAAATCGGCGAACTCCCTTACCACGCCTGTGCTGTTGGCCTCCTTCGGGCCGCTCGGCGGGTCAATTGTTCTGGGGCGCCCGGATATGGCGCGCGGATGATCTGGTGGCAGTGATTCAGGCCGGAGAAGTCGGCCTCTTGCGGTTGCGCGCTCGGCGGAGCGCGGCCAGGTTCGTGGCGACAAGTCGGCTGTCCGGATGGTCGGGGCCCAGGAGGCGGGTCATGATGTCCAGCGTCTCCTCGACCAGGGGGGTCGCTTCGTCCAGACGTCCTGCCGTCCAGTAGGCGCTGGCGAGGTTGTTGCGTGCCATGAGCGTCAGCGGGTTCTCGGCACCCAGCACCCGCACCATGGCATCCAGGCAGTCCCGGAACATCGGGGTCGCCAGCCGCAGATCCCCCGCCGCCAGGTAGGCGTTGGCGAGGTTGTGACGTGCGACCAACGCATCGGGATGGTCGGGGCCCAGCACACGGACCATCGCGGCCACGTTCGTCGTGAACAGCGGGAGCGCGCGGTCCAGGTCGCCCGCCCCTTGGTAGCCGTCGGCGAGGTTGTTGCGGGAGATGAGGGTCTCGGGGTGGTCGGCTCCGAGCGTCCGTACCCGGTCCTCCAGGGTCTGTTCCAGGAGGGGGATCGCCCGATCCAGGTCGCCCGCCCCCTGGTAGGCGGTGCCGAGGTTGTTGCGCGCGGTCAGGGTCAGGGGGTGGTCGGTGCCCAGGATCTGCTCGGCGGCGGCCAGTGTCTCGTCGAACAGTGGGAGCGCGCGGTCCAGGTCGCCCGCCGAGCGGAAGCCGAGGGCGAGGTTGTTGCGGGAGATGAGGGTCTCGGGGTGGTCGGCTCCGAGCGTCCGTACCCGGTCCTCCAGGGTCTGTTCCAGGAGGGGGATCGCCCG
>NZ_JBEXWT010000009.1:154952-157980 GCF_040629945.1 Kitasatospora sp. NPDC005856
GATCCAGGTTTCCCGCGATCCGGTGGGCATCGGCGAGGTTGTTGCGCGTGGTCATGGTGTCGGGGTGGTCGGTGCCAAGGACCCGCACGGCGGCGGCCAGTGTCTCCTCGAACAGCGCGATCGCGCGGCCCAGGTCGCCCGCCAAGCGATGGCCTTGGGCGACGTTGGTGCGGGAGGCCAGGGAGTCCGGGTGGTCGGCGCCCAGGATCCGTACCCGGCTGGCGGCGGCACGTTCGAAGTAGGCGCCTGCACTCCCGTGTTGGCCCTGTGTGGAGAGGAAGAGGCCCGCGTTGTTGAGGACGGTGGCGGTGGGTTCGGTGTCCCCTTCGGAGCGCGTGTGGTGGGCGAGTGAGTCGATGTGGGGCAGCAGGGCGCGCCAGGTACTCCAGGCGGCGGGGTCGTCCCAGGTGGAGGGGAGAGCGGCCGCCAGACTGCCCGTCGCTTGGTGGAGGGCGGCGGCGACGTCGTGCGGCCGGCGGTGCGGGTCCTCGGCGTCGGGGGTCCGGGCGAGCGCCTGGACGAGCCGGTGCACGGTCAGCGTCTGGCCGGTCGCGGTGATCATGCTGTAGGCCGCCAGACGCCGTACCGCCTGCTGGACCGCGGAAGGTGTGCCGAGGTGGTCCAGGAGTGAGCGGGGGACCGCCTCCGGGGCGAACCAGGCGAGAACGCGCAGGACCTGCCCGGCCAGGGGGGTGTCGGCGAGGCGGTCGAGGCTGATCTGCCAGACCCGTGCCATGGTGCGCTCGCTCTCGTACCCCTCCTCGGCTTCGTGGTACATGAAGGCCGGTTCGTCGGCGAGTTGACGCAGATAGGCGCGGGGGGACAGCCGGCTTTCGGCCAGGTAGGCGCCGGCCTGTCGGACGGCCAGCGGCAGGTGCCCCAGTTCGGCGCAGAGTTCGGCTGCGCCGGTCAGATCGACCGGATCGGCGCAGCTGCGTGTGAGGACCCGGGTGAGGGCGGCAAGGGCGTCGCCCAGGTCGGGAACGTCGATGTGGACGGGGGCGGCGATGTCGTGCCACCCCGAGGCGCGGCGGCTGGTGATCAGGATGCGGCCCGTGGACAGGCGGGCCAGCAGTGGTTTGACGTTGGCGGGGTCGTCGACGTTGTCCAAGACGAGCAGCCACCCCTGGTGGGTGGCCAGCCACTGCACGGCCCGCTCGCGCAGGTCCTCCGTGCGCAGGCCGGCGAGGGCCGGCTGGAGCGCTCGGGCCAGATCGGCCAGGCCAGCGTCCAGGGCGGCCAACGTGTCGGCGGTGATCGACCAGATGGGGTTGGCCGCGTCCCGCTGGGTGTCGGCCCAGTGCGCGGCCAGGGTGCTCTTGCCGACCCCGCCCAGTCCGTGAATCGCCCGCACCGCCCGACCATCGGCACCGTCCGATGCGAACACGCTGTCCAGTTGCCCCAGTTCTCGTGTTCTTCCCACGAACATGCCCTGGCCGAGCAAGCTCTCCAGCTTCACCAGGCCCAGCGGAGCATCCACCTCCGCGGGTGGTCGCAGTGCCTCCGGCGGCATCTGCACGATCGTCGTGTTGTCCCCGGTGCTTGCCACGCCCAGGAACGCGCCCCCGTACGTGCCGATCGCGATGGACCGCTCGCCCGAGGCCACCACGGCGCTGCCCTGCATTGCGGGCGGGTCCCCTGGATCGCGCGAGTTCCGTCCGGCCGCCCCCTTCACGGCCGGGGTTCTACGGCCTGGTCGCCGGTGATGATGTCGCCTTCCACCCCGTCACCGACGGCTGCCGATCGCTCGCCCGACGCCACCACCGACCCGGTCACCGGCGCCTGCCCGGCCCGGGTCCCCGGCTGGGAAGCCCGACCTGTGGACCCGCCGGCTCCAGCGGTGTGCTGTGCACCCGTCCCGGTATCGCCCGTGGAGATGTTGCCCCTCACCGACCCTCCCACCGCGACGGCCCGTAGGCCGGATGCCTCGACACTCATCCCGGACGGGGGCCCGGAAACACCCTGGCCGCTGTCGGAGGTGGCGAAGCTTTGCCCCCAGAGCACGGCCAGGGCTGCCACCGTCGCGCCCAACGCCGAGGCCACGCCCCAGCGAGTGGCTGCATCGTCGACCAGCGACGGCAGTACCCACATCCCGCACACCGCCGTCGGCACGGCAAAGGTCGAAACCGTCACGACCCCCGCCAGCAACCACCGTGTCCCACGGTCCAAAGGTCCCACCTCACTCGTTGACCCGATATGCCGTCACCACGATGTCAGGGATGGCGCCTCACCGTGGGAGGACGGCGGTTCTGTTGCCCGGTCGGCTCGCAGCCGTGACCGGAGCCGTACGTGGGCTTCCATCCGGCGGCCGGCATGGGGCCTTCGGTTGGTGGCTCGTGAGCTGGTACTGGCATTGAAGGCGATCTACGCCGTACTCACCCTGGCCGGGGAGGAGCACGCCAGCTCTGACCAGGGCGTTCGCCACTCGATGGTAATGCGGACCTGGCGGAGCGCGTGAAGCGAGTTCACACGCTACGGGAGCTGATCAATCCCTAGGCGCGCGACGTCACCACGTCGAACACGGGAAGCAGGCACTGAATCAGTTCGTACTCTCTTTCGAGGGTCGGATCGGCAGTCGGCCCCGCACGTGCGGGCAGGTCACGGGCTGGATGCTCGGCCGCTCGCCGCGGACCTGTCGGCCTGGCGACGATGCTGGGAGTTCTACAAAGCAGGTCGATTCATCATCGCCCCGTTGAGCTGGATGGTCGTCCGCTGGCCGCGCGAGTAGATGTGAGTAGGCCCTGGGCTGGTGGCATGCGTCAGCTTAGGGGCAATGCCGGTGACTTTGTGGTCCGTGTCTCGTTGGTTGTGGCGTGGCGAGGGTGGGGCAGGTCAAGTCGCCTGCGAGTGAGCGGTTGTCGGATCGGATTGCGATCGGGGTGCTGACCCAGGCGTTTCCGCCGGGTCTGGTCGATGAGGTGATCGCCGAGACTGGGCGGGGTGAGAAACGCAGCCGTCTGCTGCCGGCGCGGGTGGTCGTGTACTTCGTGCTGGCGATGTGCCTGTTCTTCGGGCAGGGCTATGAGGA